>NZ_CAXQBR010000003.1 GCF_964222135.1 Euzebya sp. | reverse complement strand
CCCTCCACGACGAGATCGTCCGGCTCACCCGCCTTGTCGGCGATCTGGAGACCCTCGCCGCAGCCGACGCCGCGCGGCTGACCATGCGCCACGAGCCCGTCGACCTCGCCGACGTCGCCGCCCGGGCGGCTGCCTCGGTGCAGACCCCGGCTGTGGACGCTGACCTCGACGTCCACACCGAGTTCACCACCGCGCCGGTCCAGGGCGACCCCGACCGGCTCCACCAGGTGGTGCTGAACCTCCTGAGCAATGCGATCAAGTTCACCCCGCCGGGGGGTCGGGTGACCGTCACCACCCGGGGCCGCGACGGGGTCGCGGAGCTCCTGGTCGACGACACCGGTCCGGGCGTGCCACCGGACGAGACCGCGCACCTGTTCGAGCGGTTCTCCCAGGGCGAACTCGGCAAGGCAGCCGGAGGGTCGGGCATCGGGCTGGCCGTCGCGACGGAGCTCACCACCGCCCACGGCGGCATGCTCACCGTCGATTCCAACGCCGCAGGCGGCGCCCGCTTCACCCTTCGTCTACCACGATCCACTCCCGCCGGATGACCGACACCAGGGAACGGTCGGGGACGATGCCGGCGGCCAGATCGATCGCCGATCGCGGCGAACGTCAAGTCCCTCCGGCGATGGTGACCGTGCCGCGCATCCCTGAGTGGTAGTGGCCTGGCACGTGGCAGCCAATGAGGATCTCGTCGGGCTCTGTGAACGTCCAGGTCGTCTACGGTCTCGCCCGGCGGGAGGGTGAGGGTGTAGGGGGTTCGCCAGCCCCGTGATCCATCTCCCGCCATCTCCTCGTCGTGGGCCTGCTGCGTCTCCGCCTCCCCCAGAGTGAAGTCGTGAGCCAACGCCGCACCTCACCAGCGGTTCGCCCGTGCCCTCAAGGTGGGCAAGGAGGAGATCGCGGGTCTGGTCGCTGCTGTTCGCAGATACGTCACGCTGGACCACGAAGCGGAGCGACGCGGCTGGTACGAAGTTGTCGAGCAGTGGCGGACACATCTCCAGGGCTTGCCCGGTGTTGCGGTCTCAGTCGATCAACGCAACGAGGCCGGCCAACCGGTTCCGCGCCTCAGCGTGGTCATCGACCCGGCGGTCGTGGGTCGCACCGCCGAGGACGTCGTCTTCGCCTTGATGCAGGGCGAACCCTCGATCGCCGTCCTTGCCGACGGACGGGACGGGCTGTACATCAGCCCGGACATGCTGCAACCCGGCGACGACGAGGTGGTACGAGAGCGGCTTCTGAGCCTCATCAACGCGCGGCCTTGACCCGCCTTGGACCTGTCCCCCTCTCACCCCATCCCGTCATCTGGTCCCGTGACAGTGAGCTCGGTTACGTCGCTGTACACGCCGTCTACACAGGTCACCGTGGTGCCCACAAACGGTGTCAATCACGTCGCGAACCGTCAGGTCTGTGACGGGTAGATGGCGGCGGACCCGACTGGGCGCGAATTGGATCAGTCGATGTTGGGGAGGGCGAGCTCCTGCACCAGGACCCGCGTTCCCTGGATCACCTTCTGGTCCGTGCACCAAGGGCGATGGCGTTCAAGCTCATGCAAGCCGGCAGGCGCGGTGGCGGCGCATTAGCGGACGCGAACTCGTTCCACTCGTTCGAGCCGGCGCCACCTTCTCAACGGCGAACTACAAGACGCACCCGACGCGTGGAAGGAGGTCGCTCACACCTCATGACCGGGTGCGCCGCCCCGGCCCATCCACCAGTCTGGACCATAGCGCCTACCTGATGCCGAGCTGTTTCAGACGACTCCAGCGCGTCGTCGTACTGCGCGAACGCCTGCCCGGTGTTGAACGGCGGATCCAAGTAGGCCAGCCGCACCTGGCCAACGTGATGGGGCGCGAACTCCGACAGGTGGGTCAACGAGCGCAGGGCGGCGAGCGCGTCGCCGTGGGCCATCTTCGGTGACGCCGAGGTCCCCCATGACCTCCTGATGGGCGCCGCGTGGATCATCAACCTCGCGATCGCGGAATGGGTCCTCGGCACCTGGCGCATCCGTCGGCCACGGGCTCCAGCCGTGCAGGCAGCAGAGCTGCCATGACCCCCGCTGTGCCCGGATCCGGCATCCCGGTCACCTACGAGTTCCGCATCCAAGACCACCTCGACGACCGCTGGGCCCGCTGGTTCGACGGTCTCACCCTCACCCGCGAGCCGGACGGAACCACGACGTTGCGCGGCGCGGTGGCCGACCAGGCCGCGCTGCACGGCGTCCTCAACAACCTCCGCGACCTCGGCACCACGCTGATCTCGATGCAGGTCCTGGAGGCCCTGGAGCAGTTGACGGGCGATGAACGGTCCGAGCTCCGACGCTGCCAGGCATTGATGAGCAGCGGCCATGTGCAGATTTGTATTCGGCGTGTGAACGGCAGCGGGTGTGCGGCGCCATGTCACGCGGCGACACGCCGCGGTGAACCCGCTCCAAGGTGGCGGACATCGTGAACGGGGGCCGGCCAGGAGATCGCCCGTTCGCTTGGCGTCGGACTCGGGCCTGTCGCGCCGTCAACGAGATGCTCGACAGGTCGCGACCGGATGGCACATCGTCACCCGGTTGTCAACCCCGCTTTGCAATAAAGGATGCTGTTCAGTCGACCGGCGACAGTACGAGCGACAGTACGCCGCTGAATCTGGCGGGGTGGATGAGGTCTGTGCGCCGACACGCGCGCGGCCAGTGTGATCGTAAAACCCCAGGTCAGGACGATTTTAGCCACCGCGTCTCGATCAGCCGGCGGCGCCGAGATCCGGCGTTGTGGTCGCGAAGGTCGCGGGTTCGATTCCCGTCGGTCACCCTCCGGAGGAACGCCACCGTGGTCCTGCCAGGGGCGGGCCGCTACACTCCTCCGCCGTTCGGGTCTCTAGCTCAATTGGCAGAGCAACGGTCTCTTAAATCGTCGGTTCGGGGTTCGATCCCCCGGGGACCCACCAGTCAGAGCCAGCCGTAGGCGCGCAGGATCGGATCGCGCACCCGCCGTTCGTACGTGCGGGCGCGGTGGCAGTTCGCGCAGACGACGTCGCACTTGGCGAGCTCAGCGTGCACCGAGCTCCGGCCCATGCGGCTGCGCATCGCCTGGGCGTCGCCCCGCTTCGCACCCCGCACGTGGTCGAGGTCCATCGCCTCGACGGGGAGGACGCGGTGGCAGTCCGCGCAGGGCACCGCCTTCGCGCGCCGGATGAGCTCCGCCACCGCTTCCCGGAGGGCCGCGCGGTGGCGACTGCGGACCTCGACGTGGCGATGCCCCTCCGTGCGGTAGTACCGCCGGTTGTAGGTCGCCTTGCACTCCTTGCAGGTCGTCTGCCGCCCGTCCGCACGGCCACGGTGGCGGTGGAACGCCTCGAGGGGCTTGGCCGCACCGCAGGTCGAGCACACCTTCATGCCGGTGACCTCCTCTCGGCCGCCCTGGCAGCCGTGCGCACCCGGTGGCACACCGCGCAGACGACCTCGCACTTGGCGATCTCCTGCACCAGCCGTTCGGTCGGCACGTGGTTGCGGGCGGAACCGATGTCGAAGTCCTTGGTGTCCCGCACGTGGTCGAAGTCGAGTTGGTAGGGGTGCCACCACCGACCGCAGTCGGTGCACGGCACCGCCTTCGCCTCGGCGATCACCTGGGCGTTCACCGCCTTCAGGACACGCCGGCGCGCCGCAGAGCGGCTCCTGTGGACCGCGCCGCTCCGCTGGTACCACTCGTGCTGATACGCCCGCATGCACCCCCGACACCTCGAGCGACGCGTCCCCCTCGCCCGGTCCTTCCACGCGAAGTCCGCGGGCGGCTTCGCCTGCCCGCATCCGGTGCACGTCCTGGTCTCATCCACGCACCCATCGAAGCACCCGCCTGTGACACTCCCCCGCCTACCCTGTGGGCATGTGCGGACGCTACGTGGCGACGAAGGACGCCGACGGCCTGGTCGCCTTCTTCATGCTCGACGAGCGCGACCCCCGGAGCCGGGACGAGCGGGTCCGCTGGGACGGCCCGGCGAGCTACAACGTCGCCCCGACCGACCAGGTCCCCGCCCTGGTGCGCCACGACGGACAGCTCGTGCTGACGGGGTTCCGCTGGGGCCTGGTCCCCTTCTGGGCCGAGGACCCGAAGATCGGCGCGCGGATGATCAACGCCCGCGCCGAGACCGTCGCCACGAAGTCCGCGTTCGCGGAGTCCTTCGAGCAGCGCCGCTGCCTGCTGCCCGCCGACGGCTTCTTCGAGTGGCAGAAGCTCGACGGCCAGCGCCTCCCCTGGTTCGTCCACCGCACCGACGGCGAGCCGATGGTCTTCGCCGGCATCTGGTCGACCTGGCGGGACCGCTCGACGTCCGACGGCCACCGCCTGCTGACCTGCTCGATCCTGACCACCGACGCCAACCACACCCTCGAGGACGTCCACGACCGCATGCCGGTCGTCCTCGAGCGCGAGGAGTGGGACGCGTGGCTCGACCCCCAGGCCGACCCCGGGAACCTGAAGGCGCTGCTCGACCCCGCCCCGGACGACGCCGTCGAGCGCTACCGGGTCTCGACGCGCGTCAACTCGGTCCGCACCAACGAGCCGTCCCTTCTCGAACCGGTCGACGACGAGTCGGACGCCGCCGTCGTGGGGCTCGGCCACGCGTCGCTCGACGGCCAGCAGTCCCTCTTCGGCTGACCGCACGCCCGAGGCTCAGCCCGAGCTGTCCGGCACCGTCGGCGGCCGGGAGATCGCGGGCGCCGGCGGCGGGGTGGGCGTCGGTGCCGGTGTCGGCTCGGTGCTGGGCGCGGGCGTGGTGGGCTCCGGCTCCGGAGGGGGCGGAGGGGTCGTCGGGGCCGGCGCCGGGGTGGTCGGCTGCGCGGTCGGCGAGGGCGCCGGCGCGGTCGGCTCCTCGGTCTGGATGCCGTCGTCCGGGGTCGTGTCCGCGGTGTCCCCTGCGGGCGTCGCGGTGCCGGCGGACTCGCCGAGGGCGGGGCTGAACGCGTTCGTGTTGCCGTAGACCTCCACCGACATGCCGATCGGCACGCGGTCGAAGAGCCACTGGGCGTCGGCACGGGTGACCCGGACGCACCCGTGGGATGCCGGGTAGGCGGGCACGGAGTTCGACCCGTGGATCGCCCAGCCCCGGTGGAAGTACATCGGGTCGTACAGCGTGCCGAGCGGCGCGTTGCGGACCCCTCGGATGTGGCGCTCGACGGTGAAGGACCCGACCGGCGTCAACGACACCGCGGACCCGCCGCCGGCGGTCGAGTACGTCTCCCCCGAACCAGATGAGATCGGGAGGATCCGCGCCAGCTCCCCGCCCTGGACGAGGTAGAGCACCTGATCGTCGAGGTCGACCTCGATGCGGTTCGCCGGGCCGCCCCGCAGCTCCGGGATGACGGGCGACTCGAGCGCCGCGACGGTGTTCGGCCCGATCACGCCGTCGGCGACGAGCCCCTGCACCTTCTGGAAGGCCTGCACCGCGCTCGCGGTGGCGGGTCCGGCCGCACCGTCGATCGCCCCGACGTAGTAGCCGAGGTCGGTGAGGCGCTGCTGGACGTGGGCGACCTGGTCGTCGGGCGTCTCGCCGGACGGCGGCTCGGTCGTCGGCACCGGCGCCGGCGGCGTGGTCGCCACCGGCGTCGGCGTGGCCGTCGGTGTCGCGGGCGCCTCGGTCGTGGGCTCGGGCACCGCGACGACGGTCGGCTCCTCGGTCGGGCCGCGGCCGGTGGGGAGCCCGCCGCTCAGCACCGCGGCCGAGGCGACTCCGGCCACCGCGGCAACCGTCGCGAGGGCGATGAGGAGTGTTCTCTTCATGTGTGGGGAAGCAATCCGGTCGAGTTGCGAGGTCAGCAGCCCTGACCCCCGTCACGCCCGTTATGACGCATGAGCGAACCACAAGGTTCACACGTCCGCACGAAAATTGCTCCCCCGACCGTGATGGCCGGCTCCCCCCGTCGTTGGACCTGCCGATGGACCACGAGCTCCGCACCGACAGCACCACCCGCACCGTCGCGGTGGTGATCCGCTACGCCACCGACCTCGACCACGCCGTCGACGTGCTGCTGGCGGAGTTCGGGTTCGACGCGACGTTCCAGGCGCTCGCCGGGATCACCGACGAGATCCGGGCGCACCAGGCCATGTGGATCGCGCTCGCGGCGCAGTCCGACGCGCCGACCGGCTAACGCGCCCGGACCGCGAGCAGCCGTTCAGCCACCGCATCGGCCAGCGCGGCGCTGACCGCCGCCTCGCCGCCCACGACCGTCACCGCGACCAGCCCGTCGGCCCGACGCTCGAGCAGGTCGGCGACGGCACCCGACGCGGACAGGTCCCTGCCGGCGGCGAGCGGGAGCAGCATCCCGCCGAGCGCAGCGACGGACGCCCCGGCGGCGAGCGCGTCGGGGAAGTCGTCCCCCGACACCAGGAACGCCCGGTCGGTGTGGCCCCCCTCTCGGACCGTCCGCTCCACCAGCGCAGCCGCGGTGGCGAAGCGGTCCGCACCACCGAGCCGCTCGGTGACCCGCCCCTCCCCCACCTCTGCCTCGACAGCCTCGCTGACGGCAGCGACCCCACCGGCGATGAGGACCCGCGCGGGCGCCAGGGCCTCCACGGCGGCCCGGGTGGCGGGGGGCACCTCGTCGGCCCCGGTCAGCAGGATCACCCGACCCGACCCCGCCGCCAGGGGCCCGGCGACGAGGGCATCGGGGAACGCGGTCCCGCTCGCGAGCACCACGTCAGGCGTGAACCCCTCCGGCAGGCCCGCCCCCTCCTCCCCCGCCGGCTGCGGTGGCGCGCCCGCGTCCAGACCCTGCCCGGTGGTCACCTGCCCCACCGCGGTGGCGATGGCCGCGGCCGTCGCGTAGCGAGAGGCACCGGCGACCCTGACCACGTCCTCGACGCCGACGTCGGCGATGGCGGCGAGGACCGCCTCGGCGACGGCCGCGGGGCCGCCGACGACCGCCACCGTGGAGGGGGCCAGCCGCGCGATCTCCGCGGCCGTGCGGTCGTCGAGAGCATCGGTGCCGGTCAGCAGCAGCGGGCCGCCGAGGGCGGCGGCGAGGGGGGTCGCGGCGAGCGCGTCGGGGAAGTCCCCCGCGGCGGCGACCACCAGGCCGTCGACCGTGACCGGGTCGGGGAAGGTGCCGACGCTCAACGCGACGGCGGTGGCGATCCGGTCCTCGCCGCCGACGCGATCGAGGTGGGGGACGTTGGGCACGTCGGCCACCGGCAGCCGGGTGGCCGGTCGGCGGTCGAAGGCCTCGGTCCAGACCCGACCGTCGAACCCGCCAGGCGGGGGGTGCAGGCCGAGCAGCCAGGCGATCGTCGGCGCGATGTCGATGTTCTCGCCCTGGGAGGGGTCGCGGACGTCATCGGCGGGGCCGTCCTCGACGGGGTCCAGGGGGGTGGCCGGTGCGGCGTCGTTTGCCCGCAGGCCGTCCCAGCCGCCGGCGACGATCTGGGGGATCGGCAACGTGACGACGTGCCCGTGGTTGCCGGGGATCGGGTTGGACAGGGGTGTGGGCTCGGTGATGCGGTAGCCGTCGGCGACCACGACGACCAGGTCCCCGACCCGGTCGCCCGTCAGCCCCCAGTCCGGCCGGGTCGCGCCCACCCAGTGCTGCTCCCCGCCGTCGGCAGGGTTGGGGTGGGTGTACCAGCCCTCGACGACCCCCTCGGTGGCCAGGGCGACCTCGCGCATGGCCGCCAGCAGGTCCGCGGCGCCGGCGGCCTCGGGAGCGAGCAGCCAGTAGGTGCACGCCCCGCCGTTCTGCGCGGCCCCGTACTGCCCGGCCAGGCCGGGGATCTCGTCGAACGCCGGCGAAAGGGTGACGATCGCGTCGGGGAGGGACCAGTCCATCGAGTGGTCGGCGGTTACGAGGAGGACCGTCCGGTCCCAGCCGCCGTCGGCCTGCAGGGCGTCGACGAGCTGGCGGACCTGGGCGTCGGCGGTCTGCAAGGTCACGGTCCGCAGGGCCGGGGGCAGGCCGGTCGGGTCCCCGAGGGAGCCGGTCGGGTCGACGTGGCCGACCCGGTCGACGTCGCCGAGGGACATCCACAGCAGGTCCGGCCCGAGCTCGGCCAGGAACGCGACGGCATCGGCCCCGACCTCGGCGTCCACCGCCGCGCCCGAGACCGGGACGATGAACGGGTCGTTGACCGCATCGGCGTCGGTCGTCTGCGGGTCCACCCGGCGGTGGCGGGTCATCGCGACCACGTACTCCTTCGACGTGGCGGCGGCGGCCACCAGGTCCGGTGCCTGCCGGGCGATCAGGGAGTAGATCGAGTCGCACTGCAGGTACCGCGGCTCGAGCCCGACGTCGTCGGGCAGGTACGCCACGGCGTTGCCGGGCATCCCGTGCCGGTCGGCACGCATGCCGGTGATCATCGAGACGTGGTTGGGCGTCGTCTCGGCGATCATCTGGGCGCGGGAGTGCGGGAAGTACCACCCGTCCGTCGCCAGCTGGGCGAGGGTCGGCATCTGCCACACCTCGTCGGGTCGCAGGCCGTCGATGGTGATGAGGACGACGCGGACCCAGTCCTCACCGGCGCTCGGGGTCTGGGCGCTCGCGGGTGCGGGGCCAGCGGTGGCGGTCAGCCCACCCGCGACGGCGGCGACGGCAGACGTCCGGAGCAACGCGCGACGTGTCAGCTGTGGCATCGGGACTGCTCCGGTTCCGCCGGTCGTGCTGCAGGGCCGCAGGAGCGTACCGACCGCCACGCCGGGCGTGGTGGCTAGGCTCGTCCGGGTGGCACCGCACCCCTCCCCCGGTCCGGTCCCCTTCGACGACCGGTTGCGAGCAGCGGCCCGGGCCCGGTTGGCCGCAGCCGCGCCGGTGGCGGTCGACGGGGACGGGCTGCGGGCGGCGGCGGTCTGCGTCGCGCTGGTGGAGGGGGAGGGTGGCGACGCCGCGATGGTCCTGTGCCGCCGGGGAGGGGTGGGGAGCCACCGCCACCAGTGGGGGCTGCCCGGCGGGTCGGTCGACGTCGGGGAGACCGCGGAGCAGGCGGCCGTGCGCGAGCTGGCGGAGGAGGTCGGGCTCGAGGCCGTCGAGGTGCTGGGCCGGATGGACGACTACGTCACCCGGTCGGGCTTCCACCTCTCCCCCTTCGTGGTGTGGTGCCCGGCCCAGCGGCCGGTGGTCGCGAGTCCGCGGGAGATCGCCTCGGTGCACCGGGTCCCCCTCGCCCACGTCGGTCGGGAGGGGTCGGCGATGTGGGAGCGGATCCCCCAGAGCGACCGCCCGGTCCTGTCGGTGCACCTCGGCCGCCACCACGTGTACGCCCCGACCGCGGCGGTGATCCACCAGTTCGCCGAGTGGGTCCTGCGGGACCGCCGCACCTCGGTGGCGGACGTCGAGGAGCCGGTCTTCGCCTGGCGGTGAGGCGCCGGTCCCCCGGACGTACCCTTCGGACCCGCGCGCGAGTGGTGG
The DNA here is from genome assembly GCF_964222135.1 of Euzebya sp. Classification (NCBI taxonomy): domain Bacteria; kingdom Bacillati; phylum Actinomycetota; class Nitriliruptoria; order Euzebyales; family Euzebyaceae; genus Euzebya; species Euzebya sp. The sequence continues at coordinate 237,313 of NZ_CAXQBR010000003.1, read as the reverse complement.
AATCGGCAGACACGCTGGGTTTAGGTCCCAGTGCCCGCAAGGGTGTGGGGGTTCAAATCCCCCCTCGCGCACCGCGCTGACCAGGGGTTTTGCGGTTGGCCGATATAGACAACACCTCTAGTTATGAGTTTGCTGTCACAGATCTGTCACGAGAATCGTCGTACAGTTCGGACATGCAGGGCTCGGTGTACTCCTACCGAACGGCGCGCGGCGCGCGCCGGTGGGGGTACGTCTACGACCTGCCGGCCGACCCGATGACCGGCAAGCGCCGCCAGCAGCGCAAGCAGGGCTTCGAGTCCCAACGCGACGCGTCCAAGGCCCTCCGGGACCTGATGGTCCAGGCCGACGGCGGCGTCGTGATCCCGCGGGACTCGGTGACCGTGGCGCAGTTCCTCCTCGACGAGTGGCTGCCGTCCAAGGCCCCCGGCCAGCCAGGCAGCGGACGCCGATCGCGGGGCCGGCTCGGCGTGTCGAGCTGGCAGAGCTACACCGACTACATCCGCGCCTACCTCGTCCCGACCATCGGCGCGGTGAAGCTGCAGGACCTGACACCAGCCCACCTCGAGCGGGCCTACAGCGAGCTGGAGCGCTCCGGCGGCCGTGCCGGGCGCGGCCTGTCGGCGAAGACGCTGGCCAACCTGCACGGGATCCTCCACAAAGCCCTCGCGGACGCGGTGCGGTGGGACCGTGTCGTCCGCAACGTCGCCGACGTGGTGGACGGGCCCCGGGCTGATCGTCCGCGCACCGAGGTGTGGACGGTCGAGGAGCTGCGCGCGTTCATCCGCCACGTCGAGGACGACGAGTACTACGCGCTGTGGTTGCTGTACGCGACGACGGGGCTGCGGCGCGGCGAGGCCCTCGGGCTGTGCTGGCCGGACCTGGACCTGGTGAACGGGTTGGCGACCGTGAACCAGACCCTCGGCAGCCTGCACGGCAAGGCGGTCTGGAAGCCGCGGCCGAAGTCGGAGGCATCGGCCAGGACGCTCGCGCTGGACCCATCGACCGTCCGGGCGCTGAAGGAGCACCGCAAGCGGCAGCTCGAGTGGCAGCTGCTCGCCGGTCCAGGCTGGCAGGCCGAACCGGAGGACGTCCGTGGCTTCGCCCGCGCCGAGGCGGTCTTCACCTGGCCCGACGGCGGGCTCATCAACCCGGAGCGCGTCTCGAAGTGGTTCGAGCGGCACGTCCGTGCGGCCGGGCTGCCGAAGGTGCGGCTGCACGACGTCCGCCACTCCTACGCCACGGCGGCACTGCGACAGGCCACCGGCTGGCACGAGGTCAAGACGCTGTCACGCCGGCTGGGGCATGCCAGCGTCGGGATGACGCTCGACACGTACGCCCATGCGCTTCCGGCGGACGACCGGCTCCAGGCCGACACGCTCGCACGCGTGTTGCTCGGACCCGAGTAGCGCACGTCCGGTCAGCTCTTGTCGGGCGCCAGCTGGTCGAGCCACTGCATGGCCGCGGTGGGTGGTGGCTCGGTGAGGCCCATGAGGGCGAGGAGGACCGCAACCGGGACGTGCAGGCGGCCCGAGAACCGGACGACGGGGAGGTCGCCGCGGTCGACGGCGCGGTAGGCGCTGCTGCGGCTGATCCCGATGACGTCGGCGGCCTGCTGGACGGTGATGAAAGCCGGTAGGGCACGGTAGCGCTCGAGCAGGGCATCGGCCACCGCGTCGGCGTCGCCGTCGGGAGGGATCGTGGCCGTGCCCGTGGTGGTGGTTCGGATCGCCATGGCTTCTCCTTCGCCGTGCTGCCTCCGCACCGGACGAAGGCACTTGGACCCGATCGGACGTATGACGTCGCCCGTCTGTGTCATCGACCTCCATGTACGCCGACGCGTTCCCGTCCTGATGCCGCTCGCGAAGATCCTCGAAGTCGCTGACACAACCGACCCCCTGCTCCCGTCCAACCAGACACACGTCTTGCACACGAGGACGGCAGGGAGGCAGCAGGTCGGATGTCGGGGGTTCAGAACGCCAGGTGTGACCGGTGACGGTGTCGATGCGGGTGATGTCCGCGGGCGCCGGCTACCGCTACCTGCTGGACTCCGTCGCCGTCGGCGACGCCGCCCGCGAGCCCGGACGTGGGCTGGCGGACTACTACACCGCCGAGGGCTGTCCACCGGGCCGTTGGCTCGGATCAGGACTGCCGACCCTGGGCAGCGGGCAGCTGCGCACGGGCGATGTGGTCACCGAGGAGCAGGTGGCACGCCTGCTGGGCCAGGGCCGCGATCCGCTCACAGGTGAGCCGTTGGGACGCGCCTACCCCCAGTACCGATCACGCGCGGAGCGGATCGCCGACCGCGTCGCCGAGCTCAACCCGAACCTGGCCGACGACGCCCGCGCGGCCGCCGTCGAGCAGATCGAGGCCGAGGAGGCCACGCGGCGGTCCCGGCGTGCGGTGGCCGGGTTCGACCTGACCTTCAGCGTGCCGAAGTCGGTCTCAGTCCTCTGGGCGCTCGCCGACGAGCGCACCCGCGCTCAGATCGTCGCCGCGCACCACGCCGCGATTGCCGACGTGATCGGCTTGCTCGAGCGTGAGGTCGCTGCGACCCGGATGGGGGCGAGGGGCCCGGAGAGTGCGGTCGCCCAGGTCCCTGTGGCCGGAGTGATCGCCGCGGCGTTCGACCACTACGACTCCCGCGCCGGCGACCCGCAGCTCCACACCCACGTCGTGATCGCCAACAAGGCCAAGACGGTCCTCGACGGCAAGTGGCGTGCACTGGACGGCAGGCCGGTGCATGCCGCGATGGTGGCGCTGTCCGAGCACTACAACGCCGTCCTCGCCGACCGGCTCACCGACACCCTCGGCGTCGTCTGGACCCAACGCGACCGCGGCGCCGATCGCAACCCGGCGTGGGAGATCGCCGGCGTCCCCGACGAGCTCCTCGACGTCTTCTCGTCCCGCACCACCGACATCCAAGTCGCGAAGGATCAGCTGATCGCCGACTACGTCGCCACCCACGGCCACCAGCCCTCGGCGAAGACGATCCTGAAGCTGCGCCAGCAGGCCACGTTGGCGACCCGGCCGGAGAAGGCGCTGCACTCCCTCTCGGACCTCACCGACCGCTGGCGGACAACAGCGGAGACGCATGGCCACTCCCCCGCCGACTGGCTGACGCACGTGCCGGGCGGCAGGTCACAGCAGCAGTTGCGCGCGTCGGACCTGTCGCCGACGACCGTCGAAGGGATCGCCGCCACGGTCGTCGAGGCGGTCGGAGAGCGTCGGTCGACATGGCGCAGGTGGAACCTGCACGCCGAAGCCACCCGCCAACTCATGGGCGTCCGCTTCGCCAGCACCGGCGACCGCGAGGCCGTGCTCGCGAGCGTCGTGCACGCAGCGGAGCGTGCGTCGGTGCAACTCGCCCCGCCCGACCTCGCGACAGTCCCGACCGAGCTCCGGCGCGAAGACGGCACGAGCATGCTCCGGCCGCGCCACTCGGAGGTGTTCACCTCAGCCGAACTCCTCGCGGCCGAAGACCGCCTGCTCCAGCTGTCGCGTGCAATGCACGCACCGCAGGTCCCTGCAGCCACCGTGGCCCACCACGCCGACGGGCTCGGCGACGACCAGGTCGCCGCGATCACACAAGTCGCCACGTCCGGTCGTGTGGTCGATGTCCTCGTCGGCCCAGCAGGGGCCGGCAAGACCACCACCATGCGCGCCCTCCGGACCGCGTGGGAGTACCTCTACGGCGCCGGCACGGTGGTCGGCCTTGCGCCGTCTGCCGCGGCTGCCGAAGTGCTCGGCGCCGACCTCGAGGTGGACACCGACACCACCGCGAAATGGCTCCACGAGTTCGCGGCTGGCCGTCTCGCGCTCCGTGCCGGCCAGCTGGTGATCGTCGACGAAGCCTCCCTCGCCGGCACCCACACCCTCCACCACCTCGCCACCGCCACAGCAGACGCCGGCGCCAAGCTGCTCCTCGTCGGCGACCCCGCCCAACTCGCCGCCGTCGACGCCAGCGGAGCGTTCAGGTTGCTCGCCACCGACCGCGACGGTGTCGCCGAGCTCACCGACGTCCGACGGTTCCACCACGACTGGGAGAAGCACGCGAGCCTGCAACTGCGAAACGGCAACATCTCCGTCCTCGACACCTACGATCAGCACGGCCGGCTCCACGACGGCGACACCGAGGCGATGCTTGACGCTGCCTACGACGCCTGGCAGGCCGACCTCGTCGCCGGCAAGACCAGCCTCCTCATCGCCCCGACCCGCGATCACGTCACCGTGCTCAACCAGCGCGCCCACGATGACCGGGTCAAGGTTGGCGACGTCGACCCGCGCGTGATCGTGCGCCTCCGCGATCGCACGCTCGCCGGGGTTGGCGATGTGATCGTGACCCGCCGCAACCACCGCGCGATCGCCGACGCCTCCGGCCGCTGGCCGCGCAACGGCGACCGCTGGACCGTCACCGCCATCCAGCCCGACGGCACCCTCACCGCCCGCGGCAACGGCGGCACCGTCCGCCTGCCGGCTGACTACGTCGCCGAGCACGTCGAGCTGGGCTACGCCGTCACCGCCCACAGGGCTCAAGGCGCGACCGTCGATACCGCCCACGCCATCGTCACGCCGACGATGACCCGGGAGACCCTCTACGTCGCCATGACCCGCGGCCGGGACTCAAACACCGCCTACACCACCACCGACAAGGCTGACCTCGAACCCCACCAGGACGACGGCGACCCATCAGGCCGGACCGTGCTCGCCGGCGTGCTCGCTCGGGTCGGTGCCGAGCCCTCCGTCCACGAGACACTGCGGGACGAGCAGGACCGCTGGGGCAGCATTGCCCAGCTCGCCGCGGAGTACGACACTATCGCCGCAGCAGCTCAACGCGATCGCTGGACCCGCCTGATCCGGGCGTGCGGACTCACCAACATCCAGGCCGACCAAGTCCTCGCCTCCGATGCATTCGGCGCCCTTGCAACCGCCCTCCGTACCGCCGAGGCGCACCACCTGCCGGCGGACGAGTTCGTTCCCGGGCTCGTCGACGCCCGCAACCTCCACGACGCCAAAGGCATCGCCGCCGTTCTCCACCACCGCGTCACCACCGTCACCGCCCGCATCGCCAGGACCCAACAGCAGCCACCAGACCTGATCGCCGGGCTCATCCCGAGGGCCACCGGTCCCATGACCCCCGACATGCGAACCGTCCTCGACGAACGCCACCAGCTCATCGAACGGCGAGCCCGCAGCGTCGTCGGCGCCGCGATCGCCCAACGCGAACCGTGGCTCCGCCACCTCGGACCCATACCTCAGAACTGGCACGGCCGTGACCGGTGGGTGCGCACCGCCGTCACCATCGCCGCCTACCGCGACCGCCACGGCATCACCACCACGAGCCCCCTCGGCCCCGATACAGTCAGCGACCTTCGGCAGGCCGATGCCGCCCGAGCCCGCGAGGCCATGAACCGCCTGCGTCTGGTCCGCGCTCTAGACCCGGGCACCGGGTCCCGTCGATCAGTCCAGCGAGACGGACCAGCGCCAGGTCGATCGTTGTGAGAGCAAGGGATACCGCAGCGTCGTGTCTTGTGCCGTGCAGTTCTGCTCTCGCATGGGGGAGCCAGCGTGGGGTCGCTGGTGGGACAGCGGATCGTGTCGGATCTCGGGAGACCGCGGTTGACGGTTCGCGGCCAGCCCCGTCTCGGTTGACGGTTCACCGGTGGCTGTGGTGCTGGACTCGGTACCGCTGGTCATTCTCCGTATGTGGCGATCCGGGTGCGACATGGCCGACAGGTGGACCTGGGCTGCCTTCGCGAAGCCTTGGCGGTTCTGGTCGCAGCGGGTTGGCACCGTAGAGATTGTGACCGAATCCAACTTCACCGCTGGCGCGGAGCCGAGCCCTCGCGTGCTGCGTGCCTACATCGATGAGTCCTACCGGGGCATGGGCGACGGGCACGGCGTCTACCTGTTCGCCGCCACGCTGTTGTGGTCCGACGCGGAGGAGGACGTACGGGAGACCCTAAGACGGGCGCTGCCGGGCCGGATGCATCGCTTCCACTGGCGCAATGACCGCCGCACGGTGCGGCAGCAGGCGGTCACCACGGTGCTAGGTCTCGGGGTCCCCCACATCGTGGTGTTCCAGGTCGAAATCGACCGCCGACGTCAGGAGCGAGCGCGTCAGCACGCCCAGTGGCAGCTCACCATCGACTTGGTGAGCCGCGGTGTGTCTGAGCTGGTGTATGAGGCCCGTGAGCGCAAGCAGGACGAGAAGGATCAACGCACCATCATGGCCATCCGCAAGGCGGAGGTGGTGCCGCCCACGACAGGGTTCCGGTTTGCCAGGCCTCTCGATGAGCCGCTGCTGTGGATCCCCGACATCGTCCTGGGCATGGTCGGGTCAGCCAAGGCGCAGCCGACGGAGGCGCACTGGTTCGCGGAGGCGCTTGCCGAACTCGACATCATCGAAGTACCTCTGGGGGACCCGCCCTAGGCCCAGAATGACGAAAGGCCCGAGTCCCGTCTTCCGGCGGGGACCTCGGACCTTCTCCCTACCGCACCGCGGCAGGTACATCCTAGTGTGCCCGAATGGGGCGCAGAAGCAACCCTTCAACTCGAGAGGGACCTGAAGGGCTACCCGACCAGCGGGATGCGGAGAATCTGCCCAGGCTGAATCCTGTCGGGGTCGTCCAGCTGGTCCTTGTTGGCCGCGAAGACCGCGTCCGTCGTGGTCGTCCCATACTGCTGCCCTGCGGCGATGCCGCTGAGGGTGTCACCCGGCTGGACCTGTTGCAGCCGAAAGCCGGTGTAGTCATCCAGGATCGCCGGGCCGAACACAACAGGGATCCGGTTGGTGTCGAACCCGGGCTTCTCCCCTTCGTCGTCGGCAGGGTTGTCCCCGAAGACCTCGACCACCAGCTGGCTTCCGCCGGAGTAGTCCCCGAGGTCAACGTCGATGCCGAAGTTGTCCATGACGACCATCCCACCGCCCTGGACTCCGCCCTCTACCACGATGTTGTTGTCCTCATCGAGAACGTGCCAGCCGACGGTCCCTTCGAAGCCGTGACCGACGCCGGCGATGGTGAAGCGACGCCCCACGAGGTCGTGCGGGACGGGCTGGCGGACCTGGACGCTGCGCGTGTCCGTAAACATGCTGTACCTCCGAACTCATGTTCGATTACTCTGGCCACTCTAGCGTGCGTGCCCACGCCAGTGTCACGTCCGGCGTGGGCACCGCCGGTGAGATCACCGGGTCGTGATGGTGACAGTCCGGGTGATCCGGACTGGGACAGTCCGGGTACCACCGCCTGGGCGCTTCACTCGGACTCGACGTGTGACGGTGCGGGACGTGCGCCGGGTACTCACTTCCGCCCCTTGGGGGCTCGTTGAGAGAGCGCCGATGCCGCCGCGGTCTTGGACGCCTTGCTGGTTCGTCCGTCCCTGAGCACCTTCGACGCCGCCTTCGCAGCCCGCGGTCCTGTTCGTCTTCCTCTGGCCATGTCCTCACGATCCTTTCGGTGTGAAGGCCGTACCGGACGCACGACCTCATCACCTACTAGGAACGCGGCGGGGCGATTCCTTGCACACCGGTTGGGGCGCGTCGATGGGTGCGAGATGCCGACTCTCGCAGGATGGCCTTGCTGACCGTGGCGGGCGTTCGCGACCGGATCTGCTTGGCTGCTGGCGTGCCCAGCGAGGAGCGGTCCAGGAGCCGCTCCATGTCGATGCGCCGCTGCGAGCTCATGACGCCTTCCGTGCAGCGCTGCGAGCTCGGTTCAGTCGGGATCCGACCTGGGAGACGGTGGTTGGTCGTCCGTTGGTGGTCATCAACTCTGCGATCTCCTCGTAGCTGTAGCCGAGTGCCCGTAGTCGGAACATGGCCTGCACGTCGGGGGGCATGGCCGCAAGCGACGCGTCGACGTCCACCTTGGTCTCCACCGAGTGGGAGGGGTCGACGGCCAGGTCGTTGTGGTCGACGTCGACCTTGGCGTAGTTGCGGATCTGCTCGTTAGCGCGGCGCTGGTCTCGTTCCCATCGGATGTAGACGTTGGGCAGCTCCATGAAGCAGCGGCCCACGAAGAAGGTCTTCAACGACGCGCCTCCAGCGGGCGTCCACCGCTTGGCTGGGTTGGGATGCATCAGCGTCTTGTCCCTGAACGCCGTGACGGCGGCGATCATCAACTCGGCGACGACCTCACAGGCGTCATCTCCCTGCAGCTGCAAGCCTTCAGGGATCTTGCCCATCCCGTACACGCCGCGGCCGCCGCCGTGCGCCGCCATCATGCGTCGCACGGACCCGGTGATCATCCAGGCCATGAACACGCCGTAGCCGTAGTCGATCAATGCCTTGGCGAAGCTCTTGTACTCGGGCGTCCTGGTGTCGAAGCCCTGCATCTGCAGGACGGTGAGGATCTCCGCCTCCGCTTGCCGCTGTAGGGCCCTGGAGGTCTCGAGGTCTTCAACCTTCGCCAGCTCACTCAGCAGCCAGTCGTCGTTGTCAGCACCGTTGTCGGGTTGTAGGTGGTTGCTGCCGCGGAGCCAGGTGTCTGGCCCGGTATCACCAGCAGCGGAGGTCACGCTCCCAAGTTCCTCGACAGGCACCGTCGGGAGGACTCCCGACGGTCCCTCTTAGGAATGCAACTCAGCGATTCCTTGCATCGCTGGCGAAATATCTTTGGCCTCCATAGCAACTACGGTGACACGCACCTGCGACGTCCGCTTTGAGGGCTGCCACCCCCACGAGTCGGAACGTGAAACGCCTCCGCAGGGCCGGGGGATCCGGGTGGGGACGTCGGGTGTGGGGACGACAGGACGTTCGCTCTACTGGCGACCCCCCGTCTTGACGAGGCGGAAGCGCCAGTGCGGCACACACCCGCCCGACCCCGGTGGTGGCTGATCAGAACAGCTGGAGGGGAAGCCCTTCAGCCAAGATCGGTTCGATGACGGCCGGGGTCCAGGTCCGGTGTCCGCGACAGGCCGTGCGGATGGCTACTGCGCGGCCGCGAGCGCCGCGACGGTCAGCTTTGAATGCGGTCGGCACGGGGCCTCGCTGGATGGTGTCGGCCCGGTTGTCCTCCGCGGTGCCAGGTCGACGGTGGTCGGGGCGGAAACAGGACGGCTCGTCGCAGGAGTGCAACGCCCACACGTCGCCTGGCAAGTCGATGCCGAGACGTCCGGCCAGGGCAAGACGGTGAGCGGCGTGGATGTCGTGATGGGCGATGGCGAACTGGCCGTAGCCGTTGTCCGCGATTCCTCCGGTCCAGTACCAACAGCCCTCAGGACGGCTGTTCGGGGCACGACAGACCTTCGCGGCGAAGCGGGCCGCCACCATTCCCCCACCGGCCGGGACGCCGGGGTGTGACGCAGTCCTGCTTGCCCTTTCATCTCGCCGGGGGCGTCGGCCTGGGGCGGCTCCACGGGAGGCTGGCTACCAGCCGGCGTGGTGTGGCTGGGCGATGGCGGCGGTCCGGTTGCGGAGCTCGTTCATCGTGTGTTCCCGGTTCATTCGAGACAGCGACGATCTGCGGAGGTCGGCGTACAGGTCGACGAAGTTCGCGCCCACGTCGCGCCAGCGCTGTGCGAGGGCCGGTGCGTCGCGCCGAAGGCTGACATCGATGGCCTTCTCCAGTCGTGGAGATGGCCCCTCTTGTCGGACCAGGCCGACGTAGCCGAGGCCGTCGTAAACCTCCTGGAACTTGTCGTCTTGGACCTTGGCGTGGTCGAGCATGAACTGGAAGCGGGTCTGGATGGCGTAGAAACCGAGGTCTTTCGCCATGTTCAGGAGCGTGGGGTGGCGTCGGCGGGTGACCAGGACGGGGCAGATGAGGGTGTCGGGGCGCTCTTGTTGGAGGAGTGCTGATCGGTGCAGGAGGCCATGCACGTCAGAGTCTCTGGGGTACAGCCACCGGCGGATGTTCTTCATCTCGAACCCGAGGACGATGCTCTCCATCCCGGTGGTGGTGGGGACGTTCAGGTAGGCGGCGTCGTCGTAGCTGCCGCCGGCGAGGTTGACCCCGAGCAGGGTGGTGACGTCACCTGGTGGTCCGGTCACGGAGAGACCGATGTAGTTGCGGTGGCGCAGGGTGGTGTGCAGAACGCGGTCACCGGCCACGCCGATGATGCCGTCGGGGTAGTCCTCGGAGAAGGGTCCGCTGGCCCATCCCATGTAGCGGCCATGCAGCATGGCTTTCGTGCGGATGGCCTGGTCCACCTTGCCTTTGCGGCGGTGGGTGTTGGTGGTGGCGACCAGGGAGACGCTGCGGCCTCCGTAGGTCGCGTGTTCGATGTCGACGAGCTCGCCGGCGTCGCGCAGCGCCTGGCGGACCTCTGAGAGGATGTGGGGCTGCACCGCGAGGGGGACACCTGGCCAGACCACGTCGGCGATGCGGGCTTCAACTTCGCGCCAAGGGCCTGCGTAGGCGGTGTCGAGGAAGTCCCGCACGGCTTGCAGGCCGTAGCTGTAGTAGGGCTCCTCGGGCATGGAGGAGATCTTCTCGATTTCGAGCGGCTGGCGCTACCTATGTAGGACTTCGCTGGGTCGCGGGGCGGGCGGGGGCCTTGGGGCGCTCTGCGGAGGCGAGTCGCTTGCGCCTGGAAGGGAGTCGCGAACGGTGGGGTGGTGCTGCACACGAAGGTACGAATCCACCGGAAGAGGCCCGAGGTCTGAAGCGTCCCGGGCTTCATGCATCCACGGCGAGGGCGACGATGTAGTCGTCCGTCGGGGTCGCGCACGAGCGCGGGCGGACGCCGGAGCTGATGCGGTGGTCTCAGGCGACCGCGACCTTCTCGAATTCGACGATCCTCCGGTTGCCATCTGGTCCCCGGGCGACGCGCTCCAACACCTGCACGTCCCCGGTTCTTGAGCGTCGAGGTTCTCTCTCCCGCTGTCACAGACCCGTCACGAAATGTCTGAACCAGCATGGAACTACACGGGACGGACTGAAAACGGGACGAGACAAAACCGCAGTTCAGCGGCATTTCGTGGCACTCGGCGGGACGAGTTGAAACGGGTTCGACGAGATTTAGGTCCCAGTGCCCGCAAGGGTGTGGGGGTTCAAATCCCCCCTCGCGCACCGACCGAGCTGAACCGCAGCCCTGCTTGAACGCCAGCAGTCGATGTGCCTCGTCCGCGTTGTCGGCCCAGCAACCAGCGTCCGTCCACCGCACCAGCGAGACCATAGGGGCTCGGACGATCGTCGTGAGGACGGGGGATCGCCCCGTGTCGCACCTCGCAGCGACAGCGGTCAAGTAGCGGGGGATCTCCTAGGCTCGGCGTACGCGCAACTCCCCGTCCCTCCAGACGGCGATGCACCCGACGAGGTCGTCGAGGTCAACCGACTCGCTGAGACGTCCCATCACGTCGCGGATCGCTCGCGGGGAGTGGTGGTCGAGCCTGATCACCAGCACGCCACCACGGGTGCCCGGCGGATGTGCGCGGACGTCGCCGAGCCCCCTGTCGAGGGTCACCAGGAGCTTGCCGTCCGCGGTGGCAGCAGCGAGCACGCTCGGGTCGTCGGCTCCGCCGAGACCTTCGGCGACCACCGTGTCGACGTGACCCGCACGCTCCAACGCAAGGGCGGCAGATCCGGGCAGGTTCTCGTCGAGCTTGATCTTCACGAGGCCGTGACGGCCGGATACTCGTCGCGAGCAAGCTCTGCGCCGTACGCCGCCGCCGCCCTGATGCCCTCGGCGGTCAACGTCGGGTACTCGGCCACGATCTCCGCTTCGGTCATCCCGTGTGCGAGCGCGTCGAGGATGACGCTGACCATGATCCGCGTGCCCCGCACCGTGGCTTGACCGTGGCACACCGTTGGGTCGCGCACGATGAGCGCACGCTGGTCCGTGGTCATGTCAGCAAGGGTAACCGTGTCCCACCGAGCGGTGCGCACACGGCCTCCCCGCCACAGGTTGTCGCCAAGTCGCTCGTCTAGACCGTCGGCTACCCGACTGCATCGAGCGTTCTCGCGAACACGCCTCCCCCTCGGAGATCGGCCGATCTGCTAGGAGTCTGTGACGTCGAGATCAGCGAGGGGGACCTCGATCATCGTGCCGTTCTCCCACTGGACCTGGACGAGCACCTCCACCGCGCGTCAGACGAGCAGCGAGGACGCCGATCGAGCCGCGCCGTCGACCCAGCAGCCAGCGCCCGTCCACCGCACCAGCGAGACCCATCCGGGCTCGGACGATCGTCGTGAGGGCGGGGGATCTCCCATGGGATGAACGTGTAGACGAAATCGTCTACAGGGGCGTAGGATGGCGCGATGGGTGACACCACGACCGTCCGAGTTGACCGGCGTACGCACGACGCATTGAAGCGGCTGGCCCAGGAGCGTGGCGTGACGGTCACTGAGACCGTTGCCGCCGCCGTCCGCCTCCTCCGCCAGGACCAGATGGGTGCGGAGCTCGCGAGCCCGCTCGGTGACGGGGAGGTGGAGTGGCTCGATGCCGACCTCCGGTGACGTGGTTCGCGTCGACCTGGGGACGCCGGTTGGCTCTGAGGCAGGGATGATCCGCCCCGCCGTGGTCGTCACCGCGCAACGGGTTCTCGAGCACTCGCCGACGGTCGTGCAGGTGGTGCCCTTGACCAGGACCATCCGCGGGTGGACCTCGGAGGTCACCATCTCGGCTGACCCCGGTCTTGGGCTCGATCAGGTGTCGGCGGCACAGTGCCAGCACATCCGTGCAGTGTCGACGCACCGGATCGTCGATGCGGTCGGCAACGTCGGTCCGGTGTCGCTGCGCCAGATCAGGGAGACCGTGGCCGTCCTCCTCGACCTCTGAGACGGCGGCTCTCGGGCGGGTGAGTAGCCGGGGGGATTCGCACCCCCCGGCCCTCTCAGAACCGGACGTGAACCTCTCGACTCATCCGGCTCCCATTACCCGGCGCTGTACGGGGGCGCCAACTGCCAGTGTGCGAACAGCGACTGGTTGGATCGCGCGATCCGGGCCAGGAACTGCACGGCCCGACGAGGGCTTAGGCGCATCCGCTTGTATTTCTGCATCGCCCAGCGGATCAGGTATTCGTTGATCTGCTGGAGCACGGTGAGGATCAACCGGGAGCGGTAGAAGCGTCCGTAGTAGTTGATCCAGCCGCGCACGATCGGGTTGATGAAGGCGGCGATGTCCTGCAGGCCTTGACTGGTCCGCAGGTGCAGCCGCCAGCGTCTGACCTGTTGCCGCTTCGCCTTGGCAGCGGTGGTGCTGATGGCCGGCAGGAACCCGACGAAGAACTCGCCGGTCTTGCTCATGGCCTTGCGCGGCCGAAAGGTGTAGCCGAGGAAGTCAAACGACTCGTGCTCGTGAGAGCCCGGCCGGTTGCTGCTCTTGCAGTACACGATCCGGGTCTTGTCCGGGTGCAGTTGCAGCCCGCACTCGACCAACCGCTTGCCGATGGCATCCAGCACCTGCTCGGCTTGTGCCAGGCTGGTGCAGTGGACGATGGCGTCGTCGGCGTAGCGTTCAAACGGCACCGAAGGAAAGGCCCGTCGCAGCCATACGTCAAACGCGTAGTGAAGGAACAGATTCGCCAACACGGGTGAGATCGCTGACCCTTGCGGAGTACCACGATCCCTCTGGACCAGCGTGCCGTCCGGCCGTTGCAGCGGCGCGGTTAGCCACCGCTGCACGTACAGCAAGATCCAGCGCTGGTCGGTGTGGTGGGCAACCGCGTTGAGCATCAGCTGGTGGTCGACGGAATCGAAGAACGATTTGACGTCCAGATCGATTGCCCAGTCATACTTCCAGCATCGCTGGCGACATGTGTCGAGTGCATCATGTGCACTCCGACCCGGCCGGTAGCCATAGGAGTCCTCATCAAAGATCGGTTCAACGATCTTCTCCAACTCCGCAGCGACCACCGTCTGGGCGATCCGGTCGGCCACGGTGGGCACACCTAACGGACGGATCCCTCCGCCCTGTTTGGGTATCTCCACCAGTTTGACCGGCGGGGGAAAGTAGCTCCCCGACGACAGCCGGTTCCACAACTTGTACAAGTTCCCTTTCAGGTCTTGCCCAAACTGCTGTAGCGATTGCTCATCAACGCCTGCCCCACCCCTGTTGTTCTCAACCTTTCGATAGGCCTGCCAAACGGCATGCTTTGAAACATCAAACGGCTTCAGCGTTGTCTCATTCAACGGGTTCCTCCCATCCTTGCCGGATGGTTGACCTGAACAACTCGACGAGGTAACCCATCCCCTTGGCTCCACCCGCATTACACAGGTTTCACAGCTACTACGAGATGGTCCGCCCCTGTGCCCCACTACCGGTACTCAATCCCTCACGGCCTTCCACCGCTTGAGACACTCCCTCTCAACGACTGGGTTCGCTGCGACAGATTCGCATTGTTCATCCAGTGTCGGTTCTACGGGCGACAGGTTCCCACGTTCCATGCAAGACCCAAAGTCAAGATCACGCCACCTCCATGCCGGACACCACCCACGCAATAGACAGGCACCCCATGGGCTCATCCCGAGATCCGGAAACCATCTCGGTTTTGATGTCGTCGATTTCCTTTCGACACCTCAGCAGTGGTTCGCTCGTGCTCGTCTTCTTGACTCACACCTGACCCACTCAACGGCGGGCCTTTTCCGCAACGCTCACCACCCCGGCTCTTTACCGACGCAGCTTGCGGTGGTTTGGAACCTCCCCCTGCAGGGCGGTTCCGAAGGGCCATACCTTCATGTCTTGCACAGTTCAGCATTCAGTGCATTGACGATCTCCTACACCGTCAACACCTCCTCATGCACTCGTGGCACACTTTCCGGGCGTCCTGTAGAAGTAGTCGGTCGCTGACGGGGGCAGGGGCGGTGGAGGTGCTGGTCAGCGCGACGGGGAGGCCTGGTGGCGCCTGCGGTGGGGTGCGCACGACCTGAGACACGATTCCGGGGCTTCCAGGCTCCCGAGATCGAAAGGTCATCAGGTCGTGCGCGTGACCACGGTATTCAACAAACTGCTTCGCCTCACGGGCGTGTGGGTCACCGCGGTGGACTTCACCGCCGACACCGTCGTCGTCGACGTGACGCTGAAGCGCCGACAGCTGGTCTGCCCGGAGTGTGGCTAGTCGACTCGGGCGACGCACAACACTCAGCAGCGGCCCTCGACGTGGCGGGCGTTGGACATGGGCGTCTGGCAGGTCACCATCCGCGCGACGCTGCGCCGGTTGCACTGCCGGCCCTGTGACCGGGTGATCGTCGAAGAGGTCCCCTTCGCCCGCCATCGGGCCCGGTTCACCCGGGGCTTCGACGACCTCATCGCCTGGCTGGCCCAGCGGTGCGACAAGACCGCGATCACCCAACTGTGCCGCGTCAACTGGCGGACCGTCGGCGCGGTCATCGAACGGGTCGTGGCCGACCAACTCGACGACGCCCGCCTCGATGATCTCTTCGAGATCGGCGTCGATGAGATCAGCTACCGCAAGCAACATCACTACCTGACCGTGGTCGCCAACCACCGCACCGGCCGGATCGTGTGGGCCGGCGAGGGCCGCTCGGCGGCCACCCTCGATGCGTTCTTCGACGCCCTCGGCACCGACCGCGCCCACCAGCTCACCGCCGTGTCCGTCGACATGTCACCCGCCTTCGGCAAGTCCATCCGCGGCCACACCGACGCGGTCGTCTGCTACGACCCCTTCCACGTCGTGATGTTGGCCACCAAGGCCCTGGACGTCGTTCGCCGCGAGCACTGGAACCTGCTGCGCGCCCAGGCCGGCCCGGCCGACGCCAAGCGGTTCAAGGGTGCCCGCTGGGCGTTGCTGAAACGGCCTGAGGACCTCACCGACACCCAGGCCGAGCAGCTCGCGGCGTTCAAGCGGGCCGGCGGGGCGATGTGGCGGGCCTACCAGCTCAAGGAAGCCCTCCGGGCGATCTTCGCAGACGACCTCCGTCACACCGACGTCACCGTGCTGTTGGACCGGTGGTGCGCCTGGGCGCAACGCTGCCGGCTGGCGCCGTTCGTCAAGCTGGCCCGCACCATCCGCGGCCACCGCGACGGCATCCTCGCCGCGGTCCGCCTCGGTATCACCAACGGCCGAGTCGAGGGACTGAACAACCGGGTCCGCTTGATCACCCGACGCGCCTTCGGGTTCCACTCCGCCGCAGCCGTCGCCGCCCTCGTCATGCTCTGCTGTGGCCCCATCCACATCGACCTGCCTCACTCGAAGTGACCAGATCAGCTACCTCCAACTACTGCAGGAGACCCCACTTTCCGCGGAAACGTCCGTGGCCTCGAAGATCGCTGCTAGCCCCAGGAGAGGATGTTCGGCTGGGAACGCCCCATGGCCGCGTCGATCCGCGCTGGACGGGGTCCCCACGGCGCGTCCGTCGATGGGCCGTGAGCATCCGTCTGCACAGGACGTGTCGCCGCGTGTAATCTGCGAGGCATGCCTGAAGGTCAGCGCGTCAACGTCACCCTCGACGAGGAGCGCGCTGCGAAGCTCTCGCGACTCGCCGCGCGAGTGCATGTCGCCGAAGGCACCTTGGCCCGGTCACTGCTCTCCAGCGCCATCGACGACGCTGACCCCGACCCCGACAACGTCGTGGCGCTGCTCGACGCGATCCCCGGTGCATTCGACCGTGCCCAGCTCGGTCTGCGCCAGACCGCCGAGGGCGGCACCATCCCCCTGGCCGACCTGTAGCAGTGGCTCGCGTCGAGCTCGCCGCCGCCGCGGTCGAGGACCTCACCCACCTGACGGCGGTGCTCTCCCTCCCGCAGGACACCACCGACCGGGTCCGCCGCAGCCTCGAACCGCTTGCCGACTTCCCGCGCCTCGGAGCGGAGCTCGGCGGACGCTGGGCGCCGGTGCGGTTCATCCTCGGGCCCTGGCGGTGGATGCTGATCCTCTACACGTACGAGGAAGAGGCTGACCGTGTGGTCATCGTGACCATCCAAGACGCACGGTCCGGCAGCGCCGCCAGGGGATGACGCGGCGGGAGATGCGGGCCGCACGACGCAAGACGCCGGACGGTGGTGCTGGCGGCTCACCGAGCTCGACGAGGGCGCTGCCATCGCAGGCCGCGACATCCGATGGCGGCTTGGTGGCGGCCTGCCGTCAGCGCAGGACCAGGAGGTCGAGCCAGTTGGTCCTCGGCTCGGCGGCCTCCTCACCCTCTGCCTTCACCGCGCAGCGGACCCGCTCGACGCCCTGCTCGAACTCCTGGTCGGTCAGCATGCGCAGCGTGCTGTCAGCCCGGCGCAGGACGTCGAGCTGGGCGAGGTAGTCGGCCAGGCTCGCGCTGTACGTCTCGGGCGTGGGCTCGAGCGCGTCGAGCCCGAAGCCCGCCGCGGCGAAGGCCTCGCACGCCCGGCCGACGGTCAGGTCGACGGTCGTCGCGGTCTCGGGGAACCAGCGGACGTTCTCGACCCGGTCGAGGCGGCCGGCGAAGCCCTGGCGGATCATCACCGGACCACCGGGTCGCAGGATCCGGCGGATCTCGTACGCGGCGGCCTCCAGGTCCGGGATGTGGTGGATCACGAGCGACAGCCAGACGCCGTCGACCGAGCGGTCCTCGAGGGGGATCGCGCCGGCATGGCCTTCGAGCACGGTGATGGTGGGGCGCTCGGGGATCTGCGCCCGCATCGCCGCCGACGGCTCGACGGCCACGACGTCGATGTCGAACCACTCGGCGAGCGCGACGGCGAACTGCCCGGTCCCCGCACCGACGTCAGCCACGACCGTCCCGGGTGAGGGGCGGAGGTGGCGTCGCACGGCCTCGCGCCACTCCCCCAGCCCGTCGCGCGGGATCTCTCGCACGGCCTTGTAGGCCGTGGCGGTCAGGTCGTCGTAGGGGATCCTGGCCACGGGCTGCCTCCACGGTCGAGGCAGGCGCCTGACCGTCGCCACCGCGACGCCGGCGCCCGCACACCACCACGGTACGGCGGTCCCGGACCGACCGTCGCCGCGGCCGCGTGCAGTCAGTCCCGGCGGTAGGCGCGCACGGCCGACGGCGCGGCGACCGCGACCAGGACGAGTGCCCAGACGAGCGAGCCGACCACGGAGACGCCGAGGCCGTGCTCGAGCGTCGCGGTGATCGCGTCGCCCAGCAGCAGTCCCCTGGTGGCGTCGATCCACATGGTGAGCGGTTGGACCTCGGCGATGGTGCGCAGGACGGCAGGAAGCGTGTCGACGGGGACGAAGGCGCTCGAGAGGAACGCGAGGGGCACCGCGAGGAGACCCAGTCCCTGGGCGGCCTGCGCACCCCTCGCCACCAACCCCACCCACACGAACACCCACGCGACGCCAGGCTGCAGACCGCGAGCAGGGCAAGCGCCCCCGCCAGCCCGGCGACGCCGCCGTCCACCCTGAAGCCGACGGCGGCGCCGAACAGGAAGGTGGCGGCGCCGACGGCGACCATGAGGGCGGCGTCGGCCACGACCCGGCCGGCGAGCACCGCGTGGTCGGGTGCCGGCAGGGAGCGGAGCCGGTCGTAGAGGCCGCCGGCTGCCTCCTCGGCCACCGCGACCGCGCTGCCTCCGCCCGTGAACAGCAGGCCGGCGACGACCAGGCCGGGGACCACGTAGCTGACGTACGCCACGTCGGGGAGGTCGACGGCGCCGCCGATGACGTAGCGGAACATCACCAGGAACATCAGCGCTTGGAGCAGGGCGACGCCGAGCACCTGCGGGCGGCGCAGGATCGTCAAACGGGTCCGAGGAGGTCGCCTGCGTCGTCAGGACGGGCCGACGAGTCGGTGCCCGCCGGGGCGCTTCGCGGCGTACAGCGCCGCGTCCGCCGCCGCCATCCAGGCGTCGACCGAGCCATCGACGGGCAACGGCGCGATGCCGACGCTGGCGGTGAGCGCGACATCGGGTGCGATCGCTTGGGCCGTCGCGCGACCACCTCGAGGATGCGCGACGCGATCGGCTCGGCGTCGACCAGCCGGGTGCGCGGCAGGAGCACGACGAACTCGTCGCCACCCATCCGCGCGCAGCGGTCCACGTCGCGGACGACCGTCGTGAGCGCGTCGGCGACCTCGGCGAGCAGCGCCTCGCCCGTGGCGTGCCCGTAGGTGTCGTTGACCGCCCCTCCTTCCGCGCGGTGATGTCCACGACCTGGGAGATGAAGAACCGCGGCGGCTGCGGCCACCCGCCGGCGAGGACCCGCGCTGGCGCGTCCTGGGCGACCCGATGGAGGCGCGCTGAAGGTCGCCGCGGCGAAGGTCGGCATCGACCTCGAGGCCGCCGAGGCGGCCGCGCCGCGCGTCGCCAAGGTCCCCTTCGACAGCAGCCGCAAGCGGATGACCACGATCCACTCCGACGATGGCCACCCGCGCCTGTGGTGCAAGGGCGCGCCGCGGGAGCTCCTCGGCCGCTGCACGTCAGTCCGGGTGAGCGGTCGTGTCATGCCGCTCTCCGACGACGTGCGCCGCGCCGCGGAGGCGGCCAACGACGCGAACAGCCGGGATGCCCTCCGCGTCCTCGCCGTGGCGGTGGCCGATCTCGATGAGGTCCCGGACAGCCCCGACCCGGACGTCCTCGAGCGGGACCTGACCCTGCTCGGGCTGGTCGCCCTCCTCGACCCCCCGAACGACGAGGTCGCCGAGGCCATCCGCACCTGTCGACGGGCGGGATCCGAGAGCCGGTCGGACGGGCACCTGGCTGGCGGGACGGCTGGTCGACCAGGTCACGCCGTCACGGTGCTCGATGACCGACCCCGCGTGCTCGACCGCGTGCGCGCCGCCGTGCCGGCCGCAGTCACCGTCGCCGGTGCCGGGTCGGACCCCCTGGCCCTCGAGGCGGCCGGGATCCGGACCGCCGACGTGGTCGCGGCCGTGACCGCCGTCGAAGAGGTCAACGTCCTCGCCTGCTGCCTGGCGAAGGAGGAGTTCGGCGTCCCGCGGATCGTCGACCCGGAGACCGCCTGTATGTACGTCGGTGCGATGGGGGTGGACGTCGCGCTCGACCAGGCCGAGCTGATGGCGACCCTGGTCGTCGAGGAGATGAGCCTCGGCGACATGGTCACCCTGCTCAAGTTGAGCAGGGGCCGCTACGCCCTGGTGGAGGAGCGGGTGCACGGATCGGCCCCCGCGGCCGGTCGGGCCGTGGCGGACCTGGACCTCCCCGCGCACGCCGTCCTGGTCTACGTCCTGCGGGGCACCGAGCCGCTGCTCGCCACCCCGGACCTCGTGCTGGTGCCCGGTGACGAGGTCATCGCGCGCGAAGCACCGCCCTGGCACCGCTGCACGCCCTGCCGGGGACGACCCGTTGCACCCCCGGTGGCCCCGCACGGAGTACCGGGACGGTCGTCGGGTCGGACCGGGACCTCCGACCCTGTCCACGCGGAGCAGGGGATCCCTACGGTCGGACCATGGAGAAGGCGTCACACTCCCACCGCGCGCCGATCCGGGTCTTCATCGTCGACGACCACGACCTCGTCCGGAGCGGCCTGAAGCAGCACCTCGGGTTGCACCCCGACCTCGAGGTCATCGGCGAGGCGGCCACCGCGGTCAGCGCCGTCGCCCGCATGCTCACGACCCCGCCCGACGTCGCGGTCATCGACGTCAACCTGCCGGACGGCGACGGCATCGAGGTCTGCCGGGAGGTGCGCGCCGCACGTCCCGAGGTGGCCTGCCTGATCCTGACGTCCTACGCCGATGACGAGGCCGTCGCCCAGGCCGTGCAGGCGGGGGCGGCGGGGTACGTCCTCAAGCAGGTGCACGGTTCCGACCTGGCACGCTGCATCAGGAAGGCGGCGGCGGGTGAGCCGCTGCTCGACCCACGAGCGGCGCAGCGCATACGCGGCGGCGCCCACCACGACCACGGCGAGCCCTCGCTCGCCACGCTCACGATCCAGGAACGTCGGATCCTCGAGCTGCTCGCGACCGGCATGACCAACCGCGAGATCGGTGCCGAGCTCGCCCTCGCCGAGAAGACCGTGAAGAACTACGTGTCGAACCTCCTCGGCAAGATGGGAATGGAGCGGCGCTCGGAGGCCGCGGCCTTCGCGGGCCGACTGGCTGAGCGCCGTGCGCACCACCGCCACCGGGACGACTCCCACCTGGACCCGATCCGCTACTGACCGTCGGGCGGCGGGGCACCGCGGACGACCTCGAGGTCGTGGCTCCCGTCGACCGATCCGGTGGCAGCTGGGGGACTTCGGGGACGGCGGCCGCGAGTGCCCGGTGGACGGGGAGCGCGCAGGACGCGCGCCCCGGCAGCGCCGGGCGTCGGCAGCGGTCGCCACTGCGCGTCGTGGCCGCGCACGTCGAGGGCTCGGTGATCGCTGCACCTCCAGCCGGGCCAGGACGTTGCGGACCACGTCCTCCACCAGGGCGCGGTCGTGCCGACGGCGTGGGCGGCGCGGACCCACCCGGGTCCGCCGGTCGCGGAGGATCATCGCGACGTCGGGGTGGTCCATCAGCTCCTGAGTGCCGCGGACGTGGCGACGTCCAACGTCACACCTCTCATCACAGGCGCACGACCTCGGCCGGACGGCGTCGCGGGGGCCGCGCCTGACCGGGTGATCGTCGGGGGGTTCGGCGCCGTCGCACAGGGTCCGGGGTCATCGGATGCGGGGGCCGTTCGGCCCTTCCCCGACCCGCAGGCCTGGCGGAGCATCGCCCCATGGCCACGACCGTCCTGAGGGAGTGCCCGACCTGCGGCTTGTGGTTCAGGACGACCGACGAGCTGCAGGACCACCGCGACCGCGACCACGCGCCGCGACGAGATCCCGATCCGGGGCCGAGGGGGACGATGACCCTGGCCGTCGACCCCGAGCGGGGGGCCGGACGGGCGCTCCGCGTCGCGGCGGTGCTCGCCGCCCAGGCGGGCATGTCCCTCGAGGTCGTCGCGGTGCCGCCGCTCGGCCTGGGGCGCTCGGTCACCGAGGCGTACCTCACGGCCCGGACCCACGACACCCGGCGAGAGGGCGCACCCGACGCCCACCCGGTCGTCCTGCCCCAGGGTGACGTCGCCACCGAGCTGGTCGCCCACCTCGACGAGGTCGGGGCGTCCCTGCTGTGCATGGACACCCGGTCGCGCGGCCCGGTGTCGGCGGTGGTCCTCGGCAGCACCAGCGAGGCCGTCGTCCGCCGCTCGCCCATCCCGGTTGCCCTGGTGGGACCGCGAGCTGCCCAGCCGGCAGGTCGCTACCGGTCGCTCGTGGTGGCCGTGGACGGCTCGGCCCCCGCCGACGCCGCGGTCGACGCAGCGGTCGAGCTCGCCCAGACCCTCGACGTCCCGCTGCACCTCGTGCACGTCCTCGACCCCGGGCTCGCACTGCCCGACCCGGACATCCTCGAGAGCACGTACCTCTCCCGGGTGGCCGCGCGGATCGCCCGTCCGGTCGACCACGACGTCCTGCACGACCGGCATCCCGCAGCGGCGATCGCGGCGTTCGCCGAGGACCGCCCGGCCCCGCTGATCGTCATGGGCACCCACGGGCGGAGCGACCTGCGGCGCCTGGCGGTCGGGAGCGTCGCGCTCGGCGTGGTGCGCGCGGCCGCCGCACCGGTCGTCGTCGTGCGGGGACCTGTGCCCCCGCGGTGACCACGGGCCCACCCCCGACCGACCGTGCGCACCTGGCGACCGCGGCCGAGGTCGTCATCGCCCTCCACCTCGTCGTGGTGGCGCTCACCGCCGACCTGGACGCGGCCGGCCGGGTCGTGGTCGCCGTGGTGGTGCTGGCCCCCCTCGCCGTGGCCGCGGCGCTCCGGCGCAGCGACCGGGCCGGACGGCGCGGGGTCGGCATGGTGCTGAGCGGGCTGGTCGGCACCCTCGCCGGAGCCGGCGTGGGTCCGGTCCACCTCGCCGCCGTCGGCCCCTCCCCGGCGGCGGTCCTCGGCGTCGCCGCCCTGGTCTGCGGTCTGGTCCTGCTGGTGGCGGGCGCGGTCACGGCCGTACGGGCGGTCCGCGGGTGGCGGCGGCTGTGGGCGGTGCCCATCGCCCTCGTGGTCCTGCAGGTCCTCGGCCCCTCGGTGCCGGTGGCGCTGTACGCCACCCACGTCCCGATCGCGCACGTCGAGACGACCCCACCCGCTGGCGCGCAGCGCGTCGTGGTGCCCGCCGGCGACGGGGTCGACCTGGTCGCCTGGTACACCCCCTCGCGCGACGGCGCGGCGGTGCTGCTCCGGCACGGGTCGGGGTCGGCCAGCTCGAAGGCCTCCACCACGCGCCACGCGGCCGTGCTGGCGGACCACGGGTACGGCGTCCTGGCGATGGACGCCCGCGGCCACGGCGAGAGCGGCGGCACCGCCATGGACCTCGGGTGGCACGGCGACGACGACGTCGCGGCCGGGGTGGCGTGGCTGGTCGGTCAGCCGGACGTCGACGCAGACCGGATCGCCGGCGTCGGCCTCTCGATGGGCGGTGAGGAGCTCATCGGCGCGCTGCCCGCGGTGCCGGGCCTCCGCGCGGTCGTGGCCGAGGGTGCGACCGGGCGGACCGCGGCCGACCGCCGGCACCTCGGCTTCGTCGGCCCGCAGGCGCTCGTGGACCGCATCGTGTCGGCCGTCACGTTCGGGACCGCGGACCTGCTGACCCGCGCATCCTCGCCGACGCCGCTGGCTGATGCGATCGCCGCCCTCGACGGCCGGTCGGTGCTGGTCATCGCCGGGGCACCGGAGCCGGAGGTGCTGACCGCGCGCCACCTCCACGACCTCGCGCCAGGCGACGTCGAGGTGTGGACGGTCCCCGCCGCCGGCCACATCGCGGCGCTGCAGGTCGACCCCGATGGGTGGGAGCGCACGGTCATCGGCTTCCTGGACGCGGCTCTGGTGACGCCGTCGGCGTCCCGCCCCTAGGAGCCGCGCACCCTCGCCATCGCATCGCGCGCCCGGTCGGCGATCGCGGCGAACGGGCCGACCGCCAGGTTGCCGATCGCGGACGTCGGGCTGGTCGGGTGCGGGCGCGTCGGTGCGACGCGCTCCGCAGCGCGGAAGACCCCCGCGAGGCTCTTCAGCGTGTCGGCGTCCACCGCCTGCTCGATCAAGGGGAACTCGTCGGACTCCTCGTGCTGGGCGTGGTCGATGACCTCGGCTTCGAGCTGGGCCAGCGCGGTCGCGAACTCGTCGGAGTCGACGTCCATCGACATCATCCGGTCGAGCGCGATCTCGCTGGCCTTCTCCTCCTCCAGCCGGTCCGAGACCACGTCGTCACCGCCGTCGGCCTGGCGGGTGAGGGGTCGGAGGACCTCCTGCTCGGCCGTCTCGTGGACGATCAGCAGGTGCACGAGGTCGCGGAACGCCTGGGCCCGCGCGTCACCGCTGGCGGATCCCACCCGTGCGAACCGCCTCTTGATCTCGGCGTGGTCCTCGAGGACGGCGGCCAGGACGTCGTCGGGGCGGGAGCGGGCCGTCTGCAGGTCCTCGTCGGCGGTCATGGGGTCTCCTCGGTGGGTCTCGTCTCCGGACCGCCGGCGGCGGTCCCCCACCGCCCTACCCGACGGCCGGACCCGCGGGACCGCGACGGGACGGTCGATTCCGCGATACTCCGCGTCGAGATGGACGCCGTACCGCAGGCCGGTGCGCCCGACGAGGTCGTCGAGGACCTCGTCGACCTGCTGGTGGACTGCCCCGCCTTCGCCGGGGTGCCGCGACGGGAGCTCGTCACCCTGGTGCGGGGGTCGGCGCTGTCCTACGCCGCGGCGGACCAGGCGGTCGACGACGTGACCGGGCCGGTCGTCGTCCAGCGCGGCGGGCTGCTGGTCCGCGACGACGCGGGCCTGGCCGTCGACCTGGTGGCCGCGGGCGAGTACCACCGCCCCACTGAGGGCGAGGCGCTGACCGCCGTGCAGGCCACCCTCCTGCTGCGGTTGCCCGCGGACGCCGCGGTGCACGCCTGGTCGAACCCGCCGGCCGACCTGCGGGCCGCCACCGCCCCCGGCACGCCGCGGATCGACCTGCAGACCACGCCGGTCGCCGCGATGATGAGCCGCGACGTCGCGACGGTCGGACCGGACGACACCTGCCGGGCCGCCGCCACCCTGATGACGTCGCGTCGCATCTCCTCGGTGGTCGTCGCCGGCGGATCCTGGGTCGGGATCGTCACCGACCGGGACCTCCGCGCGCTGGTGGCCTCCGGGCGCTCACCCGACGACCCGGTCAGCTCCATCGCCACGTCCCCGGTGCGGACGACCACCCCCCGCACCCCCCTCTTCGACGCGCTGGTCGAGATGCTGACCGCCGGGATCCACCACCTCCCCGTCGCCGACGGCGACGGCCTGGTCGGGATGGTCACGTCGAGCGACGTCCTGCAGACCCGCCTGCACAGCCCCCTGCACCTCCGCAAGCAGCTCGACCGGGCCACGACGGTGGAGGGGTGCGCTGCCGCCATGGGGGCGGTGCACGACGCGGTCCGCGCCCTCCGCGCCGCCGGCACCACACCGGCGCAGGTGGCCGAGGTGCTCAGCGGCCTCGCCGACCGCTGCACCGCCAAGCTGATCGACCTCGCGAGCGCGGAGCTCGGCCCACCGCCGGCCCCCTACGGCTGGATCGCGTTCGGCAGCCTCGGCCGCCGCGAGCTCGGCCTGACCGGCGACCAGGACACCGGCATGATCGTGCCCGACGGCCTCGGTGACGACGACCGAGCCTGGTTCCGGGCCCTCGCCGAACGGGTGACCGACGGCCTCGAGCGCGCCGGCTTCCCACGCTGCCGCGGTGGCGTCATGGCCACCGAGTCGGCGTGGCACGCCGACGTCAGCAGCTGGCGGCGGCGCCTGTCCGCGTTGATGGCGCGACCCACCGAGCACCACCTGATGGAGGCGGAGATCGCCTTCGACCTCCGGACGGTCGATGGCGACCTCGACGTCCTGGAGCTCCTCGGTCCGACGATCCGGGGGGCCGCGTCCCAAGGCGTCTTCCTCGGACGGCTCGCCCGGCAGGCCATCGGGCACCGGCCGCCGCTCGGGTTCATGGGCCGGTTGACCGTCGACCGCCACGGCACCCAGGCCGGCACGTTCGACCTGAAGGCCGGCGCGCTCATGCCCATCGTCGACCTGGCGCGGCTCCACGCGCTCACGCGCGGCGGTCTCGAGATCGCGACGGCCGAGCGGTTGGCCGCCGCGGTCGAGGCGGGACAGGTGTCGGCGGACCTCGGCGACGTCCTCGCGGCGGGGTACGAGCTGGCCCTCGGCATCCGCCTCGACATGGCGTTGGAGCGGCACGCCGCCGGTCTCGACCCCTCCAACCGGGTCGATCCCTCCGCCCTCCCGCCCCTGGTGCGCTCGCAGCTGAAGGAGACCTTCCGAGGGGTCAGGACCGCCCAGGAGGTCGTCCAGGCCCGCCACCGCCTGGTCGCGGGGTGACCGGTGCGACGCTGGTGGCGACGTGACCCCGACGACGACCGGGGCTGGCGGGATCTCGATCTGCTGGTCGTCGACTTCGAGACCACGGGACTGGACCCGCGGCGCGACCGGCCCCTCTCGGTCGGCTGGGTGCCGGTCCGCGGGGGGCAGGCGGTCCTCGGCGCCGCCGGCTACCAGGTCATCGACCCGGCCGGTCCGGTTCCCACCGCCTCGATCGCGGTGCACGGGCTCGTCCCGGAGGACCTGGTGGGCGCCGACGGTGCCCGCGCGGTGGGCGCGGCGCTGCGCGAGGCCCTCGACGGCCACCTGCTCGTCGCGCACGGCGCGTCGCTCGAGCTCGGCATGCTGCGGCGCTGCGACGTGGCGGTGGACCGGTCCGACGTGATCGACACGATGGGCCTCGCCCGGGCGCTGGACCGCCTGGATGGCCGACCGCCGTCGACCGATCTCCGCCTGAGCGCGGTCGCCGCCCGCCACGGGCTGCCGGTGTCCCGAGCCCACCACGCCGCCGGCGACGCCCTCACCACCGCCGGCCTGCTGCTCGCGCTCGCGACCGGGCTCGAGATGCACGGCGCAGCGACGCGCCGGGCGCTCGTGCGCCTCAGCCGGAGCAGCTGACCACCCTCGACGTCGAGGTCACCAGCTGGTCTCGGCCGGGTCCTCGCAGCGGTGGTGCTCGGCGGGCTCGACCTGGATCGTCGCATGTCCGAGGCCGTAGTGCTCCCGCATCAGGTGACGGGCGGCGTCCAGCACCCGGTGGGATGCGCCGTCGTCGCACCCGCCGGTGAGGCGGAGGTGGACCGACGCCACCTCCATCCCCGAGGTCAGCGTCCAGACGTGGAGGTCGTGGACGGCCGCGACCTCGTCCAAGTCGCCGAGGTCGTCCTCCAACCCCTCCACGTCGATGTGGGCGGGTGCGGCCTGGATCAGGATCCGCAGCGCCTTGGCGCCCAGGCGGTAGGTCCGCGGCAGCACGAACAGCCCGATGAGCACGCCGAAGATCGGGTCGGCGAGGGTGAAGCCGGTCACCTCGATGATCCCGGCGGCGATGATCACGCCGACCGACCCGAGGGTGTCGGCCATCACCTCGAGGTAGGCGCCCTCGACGTTCAGGCTCTCCGCCGCGCCGCTGCGCAGCATCGCGAAGACGACGAGGTTGACCGCGAGGCCGAGCACGGCGACGACCAGCATGGGGGTGCCGAGGACCTCGGGCGGCTCGGTGAGGCGCTGGACGGCCTCGTAGAGGATGTAGATGGCGACGCCGAACAGCAGGACGGCGTTCGCGAGCGCGGCGAGGATCTCGAGGCGGTAGAGGCCGAAGGTCCGGCTGGCCTGCCGGCTGCCGGCGTTCGCGGCCTGGATCGCGGCGAGGGCCATCCCCAGGCCGATGACGTCGGTCAGCATGTGGCCGGCGTCGCTCAAGAGGGCCAGGGAGTTGGTCAGCAGACCGCCGACGAGCTCGACGACGAAGAACGCGCCGATCAGCCCGAAGGCGATCAGCAGCCGCCGGGTGTACGCGGCGCCGCCGCGGGCCGCCCCGGCGGCGGAGCCGTGGTCGTGCCCCGCGTGCGAGCCCTCACCCACGGCGGTGTCCCCCGTCCTCGCGGAGGTGCTCGAGGGACAGGTCGAGCAGCAGGCGCACGTGGGCGTCGTCGAGCCGGTACGCCATGTGCCGACCCTCCCGGCGCTGGCGCACCACGCCGGCGGTGCGCAGCAGCCGGAGCGCGTGGGACACCGTGGACTGACCGGCGTCGACCGCCTCGGCGATCTCGCTGACCCGCAGCTCCCCCGCCTCGAGCAGCGCGTACAGGATCAGCGTGCGGGTCGGGTCGGCGAGCAGGGCGAACAGGTCCGCGACCTCGTGGGCCTCGGCGTCGCTGAGCATGCGCGACCGCACGTCGTCGACGCGGGAGGTCGCAGCGGTGGGTTCCTCGGGCAGGGCAGACATTCCGAACGCATGATGACATGTTCATGTGTTGGTGTCAGATCGTCCGCCGATCGCGTGGCGTGTCGCGCCGCGCGCGGGGTATGAAGACCCGATGCGCCCCTACACCTGCCCGACGTGCGGCCAGATGGTGTTCTTCGACGACACGGCCTGCACGGCCTGTGACACCGATCTCGGGTTCCGGCCGGAGTCCCGTGAGGTGTCGGCCGTCGGCAGCCGCGACCGGCGCTGCGCCAACCACGACGAGATCGGTTGCAGCTGGCTGGTCGCCGAGGCCGACGAGGAGCTGTGCCGCTCGTGCCGGCTGACGAGGACCCGGCCCCCGGCGGGCGACGCGGCCATGACCCTCGCGTGGGCGGAGGCGGAGCAGGCCAAGCGGATGCTGCTGTGGCAGGCGCTGGGGTTGGGGCTCGACATCGAGGGGGCGACGTTCGACCTCAAGTCCGGCGACGTCGAACCGGTCATCACCGGGCACGCCGACGGGGTGATCACGATCGACGTGCGCGAGGCCGACGACGTCGTCCGCACCCGCATGCGCGAGCGGATGGGCGAGCCCTACCGGACGATGCTCGGCCACTTCCGCCACGAGATCGGCCACTACCTGTGGATGACCCTCGTCGACGGCACCGACCACCTGGCCGGCTTCCGGGAGGTCTTCGGCGACGAGACCACCGACTACGCCGAGGCGCTCGAGGCCCACTACGGCTCCCCGGACCCCGAGGGCTGGCAGGACGGGTACGTCAGCGTCTACGCGACCGCGCATCCGTGGGAGGACTTCGCCGAGACCCTCGCCCACTACCTGCACATCCGTGACACGCTCGAGACCGCCGGCTCCTTCGGCCTGTCCGTGGACGGGGCGCACGAGGCGCTCCAGCCCGCCGGCGACGTCCCGACCAGCCGGGCGGCCGTGGACCGCATGGCGATCGAGGACCTCGTCGAGCGGTGGCTGCCCCTCACCTACGCCCTGAACGCGGTGAACCGGTCGATGGGTCGGCCGCCGCTGTACCCGTTCGTGCTGGCACCCGCGGTGATCGCGAAGCTCGGGTGGGTCCACGAGCTTGTGACCGACACGTCGTGAGCCGCGTCCTGCGGGTGGGCCCCGAGGACTGGGCCGCGGCGCGGGAGGTCCGGCTGGCTGCCCTGGTCGACTCGCCCGACGCGTTCTTCAGCACACACCAGGCCGAGGTCGCGCAGCCGGAGGCGTTCTGGCGTGGCCGTGCAGCGGACGCCGACGCCGCGACGTCCCTGTGGCTCGACGACGACGACCGGCCGCGGGGGATGATGACCGTGATCCCGCACCACGCCGACCCGTCCGACGGGCTGCTGGTCGCGGTCTGGGTCGACCCCGACGTCCGCGGCCGGGGCGCCGCCGACGAGCTGCTCGACGCGTGCACCCGCGCCGCGCGGGGGGTGGGCTACGGCCGGCTGGTGCTCGAGGTCAGCGACCAGAACCCGCGGGCGATCGCGTTCTACCGCCGCGCCGGGTTCACGCCGACGGGCCGGACCAGCCGGTTCCCGGCCCCGCGGGCGCACATCACCGAGCAGGAGCTGGCGCTGGACCTGCGCTGAGGCTCGCGACGACCCGACCGCTCAGCCGGCGGCGACCACCACCGGGTCGAGGGTCCCGGTCAGCACCAGGCGAGCTCCGACCACCGCCGCGGCGGCGACGACGACCCCGTCAGGCACCTCGAGGGGCACCTCGGTGACCCCGCCGACCACCTCGTCGAGCAGCGCGATGTCACCGGGCGGCTCGAGCCGCAGGGACGCGTCACCCCCGGCGAGGGGCACCACGACCACGTCGAGGGGGACCGCCGCCAGGCCGAGGTCGACCACCAACGCGTCGTCGGACAGGTCGATCAGGTCGGCCAGCTCCGGCGGGGCGGCCGCCCGGACCTGCGTGACGTCGAGCGCGGCGCGGAACGTCCCCTCACCCGCCACCGGGGCGTCGCCCTCGACCACCAGGTCGCGGACCTCGACCAGCAGGTCGGTGATCACCAGGTCCTGATCGGGCACGGGGACGGCGGCGGCGGTCAGCTCGAGCACGGGGATCCGACCGGTGATGGCCCGCAGCCCCCCGAAGGGCCCGCCGATGCGGGCCCGGACGTCGACCCCGACCTCGGGTTCGACCTGGGCCTCGACGGCGTCCTCGGCACGGGCGCCGGCGATCGCGTCGACGACCACGACGGCGCAGACGACCAGGGCGACCGCGGCGATCGCGATCGCGACCGTCACGACCGGGCGCCGGCGTCGTTGGGGTTGGGTGATGGTCATGGGAAACCGGTTCTACGCGCTCCTGCTGCTCCTCGCCGCTGCGGTCGGCCTGGCGGCGGCGGACGTCGCGGTCATCACGACGCCCACCGAGCGCGCCCACCAACGGGTCCACGACCTGAAGGTCGCCGACCTCGCCCGCAACGCGCCCGGGGCGATCCCCGAGCAGGCGACGGGCGCGATCCCCTGCACCGACGGGATGGCGGGAGCGTTCCCCTGCGACGGGGTGGACCTGCTCAGCTTCACGCCGCTGGCCGACCTCGGGTTCGTGAACACCGACGTCCTGTCCGGCGGCGGGGCCAGCGACATCTGGGGGTGGACGTCGCCCGACACGGGTGCGGAGTACGTCCTGCTGGGCCACACCAACGGCGTGGCCGCCGTCGACGTCAGCGACCCCACCGCGCCGGTCTACCTGGGGTCGGTCCCGAACCTGTCGCCGGTGCAGCTGATCTGGCACGACATTAAGGTCGTCGCCGACCACGCCGTGATCGCCTCGGAGTCCGCCGTCCACGGCGTGCAGGTGGTCGACCTGCGGCGACTCGACGGCATGGACGGGTCGAGCCCCCAGCTGCCGATCCTGCCCGACTCGGTGTACCCGCTGAGCGGGTCGCAGCACAACATCGTCGTCAACCCGGACGCGGAGATGGCCTACGTCGTCGGCGGCGGGCTGATCACCCAGGGGCTGCCGGCGGACCAGTGCGACAGCGGCCTGGCCATGATCGACATGTCGAACCCGCTCCTGCCGCTCCCGGCCGGCTGCTACGCCGGGTCGTCCTACGTCCACGACGCCCAGTGCCTGACCTACGAGGGGCCGGACGCCGACCACGCCGGCCGCGACCTGTGCATCGCCTTCGCGGAGGACCACGTCTCGATCGTCGACGTGACCGACCCCGCCTCGGCGGGCGAGATCAGCCGGATCGAGTACCCGGCCACCGCCTACACCCACCAGGGCTGGCTGAGCGAGGACGGCCGGTACCTGCTGTTCAACGACGAGCTCGACGAGCAGCAGTCCGCCGAGGTCACCCACACCCGCACGATGGTGTGGGACGTCACCGACCTCGACGCGCCGGTCGAGCACCTCATCGCGATGCGCGACGGGACCGACGGCAACCCCGCGACGGCGTCGATCGACCACAACAACTACACCCGCGACGGGCTGGCCTACCAGTCGAACTACACCTCCGGCCTGCGGGTGATCGACCTCGATGCCCTGGACGATCCCGACGGCCCGCGCTGGGACGAGGTCGCGTACTTCGACACCTACCCCGCCGACGACGAGGCCACGTTCAACGGCACCTGGTCGAACTACCCGTACTTCGAGTCGGGGACCGTCGCGGTGTCCGGCATCGGCGAGGGCCTCTTCCTGCTGCGGCTCCACGACGGCGTCGGCGACGGGCCGGCCGACCCGCTCGAGCCGGCCGACACCCCGCCCGCCGCCGCACCGACCCACTTCCAGCGCCCGGACTGACGGGAACCGGGACCGCCCAGCCAACGGGGGGCGTCGCGTCCACGTGGAGCAGTCGACCACGTGGGCGCGGCGTCATGTCCGCACACCCGGACGTCCATACCGGATGCCCTCCCACCCGGATGGAATCGACATCGTCGGTGCCGGTTCGTGGATGGAATCGACACCCCCGGACGGGTCCGCTGGGGCTCACGTGACCTGGAGTGGCTGCTGGGACTCATGTGGGCCCCGAGCGTGCCCTCCACCCTCCCCTGGGTGTCGAATCCATCCCACGGCGTGCGCCCACCCTCCCCCTGGATGTCGAATCCATCCCGCTGCACGCGGCACCGACCGCAGCCCCACCTGGGACGATCGCCGCACGGGTTGTAGGCTGGGTCCGACGCCTCGCGATCGTCGACCTGCGGACAGCGGGTCCGGTTGCGATCACGACAGCCGTCGTCCGGGGGTCCGGGCGTCGGCTGTGCCACGGCCGGAGCTGCGGCTGTGGGTCGAGGCGTGTCCCTCTGCAGATGGCGGAGCTGAAGGAAGCCACGATCACCACCACGATCACCCAGCCCGGCAGCGCCCTGGTGCGCTCGGACTACCAGCGGCTGGCACTGAAGCACATCGACGGTCTCGCGACCGACGACGACCTCGCGGTGCTCGAGTCCCACACCCAGGAGTGGATCAGCGCACTGCGCTACCTCCTGAAGAAGGCCGACCAGGCGCTCGAGCACGTCCGCTCGACCGTCCACGGCCCGGAGCGCCCCCTGGTGCTCGAGGACTTCGAGTCCCACCGCTCGCAGGTCGCCGCCGCCCTGGCCGAGCTGGCCGACGAGCCGCCGCCCCCGCCTCCCGGTGCGAGCGCTGACCGCCAGGCCGAGGCCGCCGACGACGACCAGGACGACACCGACGACGAGCCCGTCGGCGACACCGCCCTCCAGCTCAGCTGGGACGAGGACCAGCTGGTCGTCTGGGCGGCGGGGAACGGCGCGGCGACCGCCGAGGCCGACGAGCTCCGCGCGCGGCTGGAGGTCCTCGGGGCCGCCTCGATCCCGTGGGAGCCCCACGCCGGGGTCCCCCTGCCCGACGGCACACACGCACCGGCCCTCGCCGCACCGATCAAGTCGACCCTCGGGTGGCTGGTGTCCCTCCGGCCTGACGCGACACGACCCGACGCGACACGACCCGACGCCACCGCGCCCGCCGGCACCGACGACCGCGACCTCGGGGCCGTCGGCACCTCCGCCGCCTGGATGGCGCTGGCCTCCGCCCTCGCGGTCCGGCTGGTCGCCCAGGGGCGGATGGTGCCCCAGGTCCGCCGCACCTCGGGCAAGCAGAAGGGCCAGTCAGGTCGGAGCGACTACCAGGTCCACTGGATCCCCGCGCTGATCGACCACGACGAGTTCACCGACCTCTCCCGCGTCATGCCGGGTGCGGTCATGGCCCTGAGCCGGTCCAACGACCGCCGGGCCTTCACCGAGCACGTCGTGGCCGGGGTCGTCGACGCGATCTGCACCGACGCCGCGGCCCGGGTCGAGGTGCCCGCTCCGCCGCCGCGCCCCCGGTCGGCCACCGAGGTCGCCGAGACGATCCTCGCGCTGATGAACGGCCGGATCTTCGACGCGCCGACCCAGCGGGGCAACGAGCTCGCCAAGGGCCTGCAGACGTGGGCGAAGCACATCACCGGCACGGCGACCATCACCCTCACCCTGCAGCTCGACCCGCCCGACGAGGGGGACGCCTGGTACCTGCGGACGAGCGTGCCGGGTGGCAACCGGAAGCTCGAGCCGGTCGACGCCGCGATGTCCAACGCGTCGCAGAACCGCCGTGAGCAGATCAAGGCCGAGCTGGACCGCCTGGAGGGGATCTACGAGCCCCTCCTGCGCGGCAAGGCCGAACGCCGAGGCGAGGTGATCCTCAGCCAGGAGGAGGCGTGGGAGCTGATGACCGAGGTCGGCCCGGTGCTCGCCGCCGCCGGCTTCGACGTCCAGGTCCCGCCCCTCAGCCGGAAGAAGCCGCGGCCGGGCCTGAAGCTGACGTCGACCGACAGCCAGGAGAGCGTCGTCGGCGCCCAGCAGCTGACCTACGTCCGCTGGTCGGCGGTGTTCGGCGACGTGGAGCTGACGGCCAAGGAGATCATGGACCTCTCGAGCGAGGCCCGTCCCCTGGTCAAGGCCCACGGCCGGTGGGTCGAGCTCGACAAGGCCGACCTGCAGGCCGCCGCCGACGCGTTGGCCCAGCGCGCGGAGAAGACCCAGATGTCGGGTGCGGAGATGCTGCGCCACGCGATGGGCCTCGAGGGCTCGCCGCTGCACGGCGGCATCGCGGTGGAGGGTGAGGCGTGGGCCGTCGACCTCCTCCGCAGCGCGCGGGGGATCCCCGAGCACCCGCCGGTCAGCCCGCCGGGGTTCAACGGCGAGCTCCGCAGCTACCAGGCCGACGCGCTCGCCTGGCTGCGCTTCCTCGACGAAGCCGGCCTGGGCGGCATCCTCGCCCTGGACATGGGGTTGGGGAAGACGCCCACGCTCCTCGCGCATCTCGCGACCTCCCGCGGCGAGGACGCCCCCACCGCCGACGCGGGCCGTCCCTCGCTGGTCATCGCCCCGCCGGCGGTGCTCGGCAACTGGGCGCACGAGGCGCGGAAGTTCACCCCCGGCCTGAAGGTGCGGATCCACCACGGCCAGAACCGCCCCGGTCCGCGCGAGCTGATCCGCCAGGTCGAGGACGTCGACGTGATCCTGACGACCTACGGGACGGGGATGCGCGACGTGGACGCCCTCGAGCAGATCAGCTGGGGCAAGATCGTCCTCGACGAGGGCCAGGCCATCAAGAACCCGACCTCCGAGACCGCGCAGCAGCTGCGGCGGCTCGAGGCCCACAGCCGGATCATCCTGACCGGCACCCCGATCGAGAACGGCCTCGGGGACCTGTGGGCGCTGCTCGACTTCACCAACCCCGGGCTGGTCGGCGACCGCGCGTCGTTCGTGGCCCAGCTGTCCCGCACCGCCGAGGGGCGCTCGACGGCGGAGGAGGCGCTGCGCACCCTCAACGGCGTGCTGGTGTACCGCCGGACCAAGGCCGAGCCGGCCATCGCCGAGGAGCTGCCCGACCGGATCGACACCCTCGACCACTGCGCGATGACCCCCGAGCAGATCGGCCTGTACCAGGCCGTGCTCGACGGGCTGATGCAGGAGACCGCCGACGACGACAGCCCGAAGAAGAAGGGCGCGGTCCTCGCGGCCATCACCGCGCTCAAGCAGATCTGCAACCACCCGGCGGCGTACCTCGACGACGACGACCGGCCGCTCGAGGGCCGCTCGGGCAAGCTGACCCGGCTCAACGAGATCGTCGACAACGTCTTCGAGGCCGGCGAGCGGGTGCTGATCTTCACCCACTTCGCGTCCTGGGGCGAGAAGCTCGCCCGCTACCTGACCGACCGCACCGGGGTGCGCATCGACTGCTACCACGGCGGCCTCGCCCGCGGCGCCCGCGACCGGATCATCGAGGAGTTCCAGAGGGGCACCGGGAAGGGCGCCCTGGTCCTCAGCCTGAAGGCCGGCGGCACCGGTCTGAACCTGACCGCGGCGAGCCACGTCGTGCTGTACGACCGCTGGTGGAACCCGGCGGTCGAGGACCAGGCCCGCGACCGCGCGTGGCGCATCGGCCAGACCCGCACGGTGGTCGCCCACCGGCTGGTGTGCCCTGGCACCGTCGACGAGCGGGTCGAGGAGGTCGTCGAGGGCAAGCGCCAGATCGCCGACATGGCCCTGCCGAAGTCCTCCTCCGTCGGCGACCTCGACTCCGACCAGCTGCAGCGCGCGCTCGGCATCGACCCCGAGCTGCTGCTGACCGACGACGACGATTCCGACGTCACCGATGCCGAGGAGATGGTCGACGCATGAGGGTGCACCTGTGAGCGCCGCACGACGACGCCGGAACAAGGGCGGCGGCGGGTCGAACCGCCGGAAGGGCAAGAAGAAGCCCCAGGTCGGGTTCTGGGGTGATCCGGCGAAGCTGCCCGAGCAGCGCCGGGACGTGCGGATCAGCACCGAGCCCGCCGTGGTCCCCCACTCCCTCGGCCCCCCGCCGCTGCCGGGCCACGAGACGATCGCCGAGCACTACTTCACCGCGGTCTACGACAAGTCGGTCACCCTGTCCGGCGCGCTGGCGGCCGCCGCCGGCCTGATCGAGCCCGACGAGCTGGTCGACGAGCTCGGCGAGTAGCCCCGGGCGTCTTGCAGCCCTGTGACACCGCCGCGGGCGGAGAGTCGGTGTGCGAGAATCGGTCCACTCCACCGACTCCGCACAGAGGGGACCGAAGATGGGCCTGATGGCCAAGCTCAAGGGCGAGCTCGTCGACATCATCGAGTGGGTCGACGACTCCCGCTCGACGTTGGCGTGGCGCTTCCCGCGCTACAACAACGAGATCAAGAACGGCGCGCAGCTGATCGTCCGCGAGGGCCAGCGCGCCGTCTTCGTCTACCGGGGCCAGCTGGCGGACTCGTTCATGCCGGGCCACTACGAGCTGAAGACCGAGAACCTGCCGATCCTCTCGACCCTGCAGGGCTGGGAGCACGGCTTCAACAGCCCGTTCCGGTCCGAGGTCTACTTCATCAACACCCGGCCGATCACCGACCTGCGGTGGGGCACCGCGTCGCCGATCACGATCCGCGACCCCGACTTCGGGATGGTGCAGGTCCGCGCCAACGGGCTGTGCATGGTGAAGATCGAAGACGTCGACATCTTCCTCCGCGAGGTGATCGGCACCGATTCCGAGGTGGAGGCCGACGAGATCTCGGAGCTCCTCCGCCAGGTCATCACCACCGCGTTCAGCGAGATGGTCCTCGACACCGGCGTGGGCGCCATCGACCTGCAGGGCAAGCAGGTCGAGCTGGCCGGCAAGCTCCGCGAGCACGTCCAGGAGAAGGTCGACGACGAGTTCGGCCTGTCCATCCCGGACATCACCATGCGGATCAGCCTGCCGGACGAGATCACCCAGGCGATGACCCGCGGCGTCGCCCGCGGCGTCGAGGAGGGCGGGTACGCCCGCAACGTCGGCGACATGGACCGCTTCCAGCAGGTCCGCCAGTCCGACGCGCTGCTCGCGGCGGCGTCCAACCCCGGCGGTGGCGCCGCCGGTGATGCGCTCGGCCTCGGGCTCGGCCTCGCGATGGCCAACCAGATGAGCGGCCAGTTCGCCGGCGCGGCCCAGGCGGGTGCCCCGTCGGCGCCGCCGCCGCTCCCGGGCGCGCAGGCCTTCCACGTCGCCGTCAACGGCCAGCAGGCCGGGCCGTACACGCCCGCGCAGCTGCAGCAGGCGGTCGCTGGCGGCCAGGTGACCGCGGAGACGCTGGTGTGGAGCACCGGCATGGCGGGCTGGACGCCGGCGGGCCAGGTCCCGGCGCTGTCCAGCCTGTTCGCCGCCCCGCCGCCGCTGCCCGGCGCCGACGGCCCGCCCCCCGCGCCGCCCGCACCGCCCGCCGGTCCCGCGCCGGAGTAGGCCGTGTCGGACGACCAGCGCGGCGGCCCCCCACCCCTGCCCCCGACCGGGGTGACCGGCGCACCACCGCCGCCCCCCGCCGTCGGCGGCCCCGAGGGGCATGCCGTCATCCACCAGACCGAGGCGACCCGCACGTACCCCTGCGGCACGTGCGGCGCCAACCTCGAGTTCCACATCGGCACCCAGCGGCTGCAGTGCCCGAGCTGCGGGACCGCCCAGGACCTCGCCGAGGTGTCGGGCACCGTGGAGGAGCAGGACCTGACCAGCGCGCTCCGGGGCCTGCGGGACCGGACGGCCGAGGTGGAGGTCGTCAGCGGCGAGAAGGAGATCGTCTGCCAGAGCTGCGGCGGGCACACGACCTTCACCGGCACCTGGACCGCCCAGCGCTGCCCCTACTGCGCCACCCCGATCCAGCGCGACGACGTCCACGACGCGCCCGATCGGCTGCCCGTCGACGGGGTCCTGCCGTTCACGATCGACCGGAAGGCCGCCGAGGAGGCTCTGGGCAAGTGGGTCTCGAGCCGCTGGTTCGCGCCGAGCGAGTTCAAGGACTACAGCCGCGCCGGCTCGTTCTCGAGCGTCTACAGCGCCTACTTCACCTACGACGCGGAGACGACGACCCGCTACACCGGACAGCGCGGTGACGACCGCACCGAGACGCGCGGCAGCGGCGAGGACCGGGAGACGGTCACCGTCACCGACTGGCGGCACGTCAGCGGGACGGTGCACAACAGCTTCGACGACGTCGCCGTGGCCGCCAACGAGGGGCTGAACCCGAAGCACGTCCAGTCGCTGGAGCCCTGGCCGCTCCACCAGGTCCAGCCGTTCAGCCCGGAGTTCCTGGCCGGCCACCTCAGCCGCACCTACGACAACTCCCTCGAGGAGTGCTTCGACACCGCGAAGGACCGGATGGAGGGGACGATCGACTCCACCATCCGTCGTGACATCGGCGGTGACCACCAGCGGATCCACACCAAGGACATCCGCTGGAGCGCGCTGACCTTCAAGCACCTGCTGCTGCCGATCTGGCTGCTGACGGTGATCTACGCCGGGCAGACCTACCAGGTCATGATCAACGGGACCACCGGCGAGGTGCACGGCGAGCGGCCGTACTCGAAGGTCAAGATCGCCGCGGCCGTGGTCGTCGCGCTGATCGTCCTCGGGATCGCGGCGTTCCTCTACTTCGGGAGCAGCTAGGGGTGGGCGGCGTCCTGCTCGTCCTCCTCGCCCTCGTCGGCATCGCCGCGGTGGGTGCCCTGGTGGCGTTCCTCGTCGCGCTCGCCCGCAAGGGCCAGGAGCGGTACGAGCGCCAGGGCCAGGTCGTGCCGGGCCAGCCGAGCGAGGCGCCGGCGGAGTGGGCCGGTGCGCACTCCCGCGAGGCCAAGCTGCACCGGCGCCTCGGCGCAGCCATGCAAGCCCTCCAGGTCCAGGCCCGGTCGGCGGACGAGGACGTGACGGCCCTCGAGCTCCGCGTCGAGCTCGAGCAGCACGCCCTCGCAGTCGACCGTCGGTTGATCGCCGCGGCGGCGCTCCCGGCCGGTGAGCGGCGTGACCAGGCGCTCGCCGAGATCGAGGTCTCGGTGGCGGCGGTCGAGTCGGCGACCGCCGACCTGGCCGCCGCGTCCGGGCAGCGCGACGCGTCCGCCGACGTGCGCAGGCTCGAGGACCTCTCGGCCCGCATCAAGGGGATGACCGCCGAGGGCTGACCTCGGCGGTCCCGGTCCGGCCTACAGGACCGACGCGATGGACTCGGCCACGTAGCCGACGTTCGCCTCGGTGATGCCGGCGACGTTGATCCGGCTCGAGGGGATCAGGTAGACGCTGCGCTCGGACTGCAGCCGCTGGACCTGCTCGGGGCTGAGTCCGAGGAAGCTGAACAGCCCGCGCTCGCCGGCGATGTAGTCGAACTCGTCGGTGCCCGTGGTCTCTGCCAGCGACCGGCTCAGCAGCGCGCGCAGCCCGTTCAGGCGGTCGCGCATCGCGGTGACCTCGCCGGTCCACGACGCGGTCAGCTCGACGTCGGCGAGGATCTCCCCGACGATCGACGCGCCGTGCGCCGGCGGCATCGAGTAGAGCTCGCGAGCGATGTTGGCCATCTGCGAGGTCGCCGTCGCGGCCTGCTCGGCCGTCGCGTCGACGGTGATGGCCAGGCCGGTCCGCTCGCGGTAGAGCCCGAAGTTCTTCGACGCCGAGTAGGCGACGATCAGCTCCGGGACCCGGCGTGCCAGCATCCGCACGCCGTAGGCGTCGTCGTCGAGGCCCTCCCCCAGGCCGTGGTAGGCGAAGTCGATGAACGGGGTGAAGCCCCGCTCCTCGGCGAGGTCCCCGACGACGTCCCACTGCTCGCGGGTCAGGTCCGCGCCCGACGGGTTGTGGCAGCAGCCGTGCAGCAGCACCACCTCCCCGGGTCCGCGCTGCTTCAGCGCCTCCACCATCGCGTCGAACGAGAGCGCGTGGGCTCCGCGGTCGTAGTAGGGGTACTGCTGCATGTCGAGCCCGGCGGCCCCGAGCAGGGGGATGTGGTTCCCCCAGGTCGGCGTCGAGACCCACAGCTCGGTGTCGGCCTGCGCCCGGAGCAGCACCCCGGCGAGCACGCGCAGCGCGCCGGACCCCCCGGGGGCCTGGACCGCGCCGACGCGACCGTCGGCCAG
Source organism: Euzebya sp. (assembly GCF_964222135.1). Lineage (NCBI taxonomy): Bacteria > Bacillati > Actinomycetota > Nitriliruptoria > Euzebyales > Euzebyaceae > Euzebya > Euzebya sp. Next base: position 197,332 of record NZ_CAXQBR010000003.1, on the reverse strand, counting down.
CACCGGGTGGTCCTCACCGAAGAGGATCCGCGTGACGCCCTCGATGAAGCGGCTGTCACCGGGCGGCGACACGTAGGCCTTGGTCGTCTGCGCGGCGAGGATCCGCGCCTCCGCCTCGACCACGGCCTCGAAGACCGGCGTGTTCCCGCCCGCGTCCTTGTAGACGCCGACGCCGAGATCCACCTTGTCGGGGTTCGGGTCGTTGCGGCAGGCGACGGTGGTCCCGAGGATCGGGTCCGGCGGCAGGGGGCTCAGCTTCTCCAGCATGGGGCGAAGGGTACGTCCTCGCGCGCTTCGAGTCGGCCCTGGCGGGGCAGGTTCGCCGCATGGCCCAGACCTCGCCGACCGTGCCGTCCTCCACGACCTCGTCCGCATCGGTGGGGGATCAGGCGCAGCAGGCGGCCAACTCGCCCTGGGTGGACCGCCTGGGCCGGATGGGGTTCGCCGCCAAGGGCGTGCTCTACCTCACCATCGCTGCGATCGCCGGGTCGGTCGGGCTCGGCGGCGGCGAGTCCGAGGCGAGCCAGACCGGTGCGATCGAGCAGCTGTCCGAGCAGTCCTACGGGACGGTGATCCTGATCGTGCTGGCGGTCGGCCTGGCCGGGTACGCGCTGCTCCGCCTGGTGCACGTCGTCGCCAACCCGAGCGGCGAGTCCGGCGCCAAGGGCGTCGTGATGCGCATCAGCTACCTGGTCCGCGCGCTGATCTACGGGGGTCTGACGGTGTACGCGGTGCGCGTGCTGGTCGGATCGGGCGGAGGGTCCGGCGGTGAGTCGTCCAGTGAGCAGCAGCTGACCCAGCGGGTGCTCGAGCTGCCGTACGGCCAGTGGCTGGTCGGCGGCGCTGCCGCGGTCCTCGCCGGGGTCGCCGCGTACCAGCTGAAGAAGGCGGTCACCCGCGAGTTCATGGACCAGGTGCGGGCGCACGGGTTCCGCCGGACGGTGGCGAGCTGGTCCGGGTCGATCGGCCACGCGGCCCGCGCGGTCCTGTTCGGCACCATCGCCGTCCTGTTGGCCCAGGCGGCGGTGCAGTCGGACTCCTCGGAATCCGGGGGGTTGTCGGCAGCGTTCGGAGAGCTGTCGTCGACCGCCTTCGGGACCGGTCTGCTGACGGCCGTCGCGGTGGGCGTGGCCGGCTACGGCGTCTTCTGCCTTGCCATGGCGGCCTGGGGGACCCCGCGCACGGCGGAGTGACCGCGTGCGCCGGGTGACACCCGCATGACGCGGGGTGATCCGCTGCGGGTGATCGCGGCATCCGGGGGTCGGGGGGCGCATCATGCGCCCGCTCCACCACCGACCGTAGGAGATCACCTCCGTGAGCGACCCCCTGGCGCCACCACCCCCACCGCCGCCCGCACCCTCGGGCGGGACCAGCGCCATCGACATCATCGCCGGCATCATCCTCGGCCTGGCCGCCACGATCGCGGCGTTCGCGGCCTACCAGGGGGCCCTCGCTGACGGGAACTCCCTCGAGGGGTACACCCAGTCGACCCAGCACCTGAGCGACGCGAACTTCTTCTACAACGCCTCCTCCCAGCAGTTCGTCCGCGACCAGCAGCTGTTCACGGCCTTCGCGACGGCTGCCAACACCCCCGGCCAGGAGCAGGTCGCCGAGTACATCCGCACCGCACTGATGGACGAGAACCTGCAGGACGCCGTCGACTGGTGGGCCGCGACCGAGGACGCCGTCACCCCCTTCGACGACCTGGAGGGCAACCCGTACGTGGACGCCGCCGGCGCGGAGGCCGACGCTCAGCAGACCGCCGCCGAGGAGGCGTTCGCCGAGGGGGCGGAGGCCAACGAGGTCGGCGACCGCTTCGAGCTGGCGGGCGTGATCCTGGCCATCACCCTCTTCTTCGGCGGCATCGCGACCCTCATCGGCTCACCGAAGATCGCCTGGGTGCTGATGGGCGTCGCCGCGGTGACCCTCCTCAGCGGTGCCGGTCTGGTCGTGTCGGCGATGGGCGCCTAGCTCCCCACGACGGGTCACGGCTGCGCGATGGCGGGGCCGGTCGGGCGTACGCTGACCGGTCCATGCCACGCCGACCCCGCTACCACGCCGACGTCCTCGCCGTCCCCCCGAAGCGGCAGCCGCCGACCCGTCAGGTCGGGCTCCGGCTGGGGATCGTCCTGACCGATCGAGCGAGCGGCTTCAGCGGGACGGTCGTCGAGTACGAGTCGGGCGTCATCGTCCTCGAAGCCGCCGACGACGGCGGCCGCCGGGCGTTCGGCTACGAGCCCGACCGGTTCACCCAGGACGGCCGGCCCATCCGCCTCACGAAGGGCGGGGTGGGCATCCGCCGGCCGGCGACGATGACGTCGGCGAGCGGGGCGGTCGTCGACCGGGGCGCCGCGCCCAAGGTCGCCCGCGCCAGCCGGATCTGGGTGGAGGGGACCCACGACGCCCAGCTGCTCGAGCGCGTGTGGGGCGACGAGCTGCGCGATCTCGCCATCGTCGTCGAGCCGCTCGGCGGCGCCGATGACCTGGTCTCGGCGGTGCGGACCTTCAGGCCGGGCGGCACCCGTCGGCTCGGCGTCCTCCTCGACCACCTGGTCCCGGGGTCGAAGGAGACCCGGATCGCCGACGACGTCCGCCGGTCGCTCGACCCGACCGCGTCCCAGGCCGTGCTGGTCGACGGCCACCCCTACGTCGACGTCTGGGCCGGCGTGCGGCCACAGGTGCTCGGCATCGCCGCCTGGCCGGACGTGCCGCGCGGCCAGCCGTGGAAGGAGGGCGTGGCCGCGGCCCTCGGCGTGGCCGACCACCGCGACGTGTGGCGCCGCGCCCTTGGCGGCGTGTCGTCGTTCGCGGACCTGGAGACGCCGCTGATCGGCGCGGTCGAGCGGCTGCTCGACTTCCTCACCGTCGGGGACTAGGTGAGCGGCTGGACCGGCTTGTCGAGGTCGGTGTCGAGGTGGCCGGTGTCGTTGAAGCGGCGGAGCACCCAGCTGTCGCCGAGCACGACGATGTGGTTCAGCGACGCGTTGGCCGCCCCGACGAAGGCGAACGGTCGCGACCCGGTCGCGAGGTGGCACACCGCTCCGATCACGCCGCCGTGGACGAAGGCGACGACGCGCTCGTCGGGGTGCGCGGCGGCGATCCGCTCGATGCCGCGGCGGACGCGCGTGGAGAAGTCGGCCATCGATTCGGCGCCGGGGATGCACCCCCAGTCCTCCTGCTCGAAGACCTGCTGCATGATGGGGTCGCCGGCGCGGGCGCGGATGCGGTACTCGCCGCCCTCCCACTCCCCCAGGTGGACCTCGCGGAGCTCCGGTTCGACCGCGGGCGTCAGCCCGAGGGCGGCCGCGAGCGGCGCGGCGGTCTGCTTGGTCCGGGTCAGCGGGGTCGTGTAGATCGCGGCGATCTCCTCGTGCCGCAGCCGGTCCGCGACGGCTCGGGCCTCGCGCAGACCCTCCTCGGCCAGCGGCGGGTCGCCGTGGCCGTCCACCCGCGGGAAGTCCTCACCGGGGACGGCGGGCTGGGACTCCCCGTGGCGGACCAGCAGCAGGTCGCAGGCGCCGGGCGGCGGGCGGAAGCGGTACTGGCGGACGGGCTCGGGGGGCTCGGCTGGCTGGGCGCACATCGGCGCCCAACCTAGCCACCTGGTCGGTCGGTCAGCGCACCCCGACCAGCGGGCGCGCCACCTCGTCGGGGTTCGAGGCGGACGAGCCGCCGTCGACGTCCGGCGTCCTGGGGGGAGCGGGGAGGGCACGGCGCGGACGCCGCCCGGCCCGGCCAGCCCCCGCGCCCTGGACCACCGCGCGGAGGTCGGCGGCGATGGCGCCCAGGTCCGCCGCGGCGGTCAGGGCATCCTCGGATCCGCGCCTCGTGACGCCGGCGGCCTCCGCGACGGCGATCGCGCTGGCGGCGATGTCCCCGCTGCCCCGGGCGGCCTCGGTGACGGCGCGGGCGATCTCGTCGCTGGTCGCGGTCTGCTCCTCGACCGCCGCGGCGATCGTGGTCTGGCTGTCGGAGATCCGCTCGATGACGTCGGCGATGCGGGTGATGACGTCGACGGCCTCCTGGGTCTCGGTCTGGATCTCTGCGATCTTCGCGCCGATCCGCTCGGTGGCGCCCGCGGTCTGCTCCGCCAGCTCCTTCACCTCGTTGGCGACGACGGCGAAGCCCTTCCCGGCGTCGCCGGCGCGGGCAGCCTCGATCGTCGCGTTGAGCGCGAGGAGGTTCGTCTGCTCGGCGATCGAGGTGATCAGCTCGACGACCTCGCTGATCTCCGAGCTGGACGACCCGAGGTGGTCCATGGTCTGCGTGGCCGCCCGTGCCATCCCGACGGCCTCGATGGCCACCGCGGAGGCCTGGTTGGCGCTCTGGGCGATCTCCCGCACCGACGCGCCCATCTCCTCGGCGGAGGTCGCGACGCTGTCGACCCCCGCGCTCACCTGCCCGAGCGCCACGACGGCGGTGACGACGAGGACGCGGAGCGCGAGGGCGGCCAGCTGGTCGACGAACGCGGCGTCGACGTCGTCGACGTAGATGCCCGTGCCGATGACCCACTCCCACGCGTCGAACCCGACGGCGTAGGACAGCTTGGGCGAGGCGACGTCCTCACCCGCGCGGGGGAAGTCGTAGCCGACGAAGCCCCCGCCGGACTGCGCGACGTCGAGCAGGCGCTCGTACAGGAACCCCCCGCGGCCGTCGTCGATGCCGGACCGGTCGGTCCCCTCAGCGTCGCGGGCGGGGTCGAGGAGCACCATCACCAGGTCGGTGTCGAAGACGAAGAAGTACTCCTGCCCGCTGTAGCGCAGGCCGCGGAGCGTCTCCCTGGCACCCTCCTGCGCCGCCTCCCGGGAGAGCTCCCCGCTCTGCTCAGGTGACCACCGACCCCGTTCGTGGCTGCGGGCCGCGATCTCCTAGGCTCCTCCACCGCGCACCGACGGCCGGAGCGCGGATCAGGAGGCGGCTGACGTGGTGCGGGACATCGAGCAGGCACGGACGCTGCTGGCCGAGGGCTTCAGCGCGTGGGTCACCGAGCTCGACCTGTCGTTCGATGCGATCACCGACGAGGGGGTGGTCATGCGCATGCCGTTCTCCCCGCGGATCTGCCGGCAGGGAGGCATCGTCTGCGGCCAGGCGTTCATGGCCCTCGCCGACACCGCATCGGTGTTCGGGCTGTGGGCGGCGGCCGGGGCGCTGCGGCCCTGCACGACCGTCGACGTCTCTATCCAGATGATGCGGCCGGTGAGCGACGCCGACGTGCTGGCCGAGACGCGTCTCCTGCGGCTGGGGCGGAGCATGGCGTTCGTCGAGGTGCTGCTGCACGCCGACGGGGACGCGCGGCCCGCGGTGCACGCCACCGCGACGCTGGCGCTGACCGGCTGACCGGCTGCCGACGCGTCTAGTCGACGCGCGGGCCCAAGAGCTCCTCGATCCACATGTCGAGGCGCGCCGCCAGCGTCGCGAGCCCCGCGGTGAGGGACACCAGCACGAGGGCGTCGCGGATCGTGGTCGCCCACTCCCCCGTGTCGAGGCCCCGCTGGGCGACCACCAGCGTGATCCAGGTCGTCGCGGCGGCGAGGACGAGGCGTCCGAACGAGGTTGCGGTGGTCACGGGAGGTCTCTCCTGGGCGGGTGCGCGGAGGCGCGTCGCTGGTACGTCGGCACCGGCGGGCCGGGGGTTAGTGGTACACCATCGGGCGGCATGGCACGGAAGGACCAGCTGACGATCGACGACCTGGCCGCGACCACGGGGGTGTCGAGCCGCAGCATCCGCTACTACCAGACCCGCGGCCTGCTGCCGCCGCCGAAGGTCCGGGGCCGCCAGGGGTTCTACGACCACCGCCACGTCGACCGCCTGGGGCTGATCTCCGAGCTGCAGGAGGAGGGGCTCAACCTGCAGGCCATCGGCTGGCTGCTCGGGGGTGCCAGCGGCGTGGACTCCGACGAGCTCAGGCAGCTGAAGCGGGCGGTCCTCGACGGCTGGGTCTCGGAGGAGCCGGCGGAGATCTCCGCGAAGGACCTCGCGAAGGCGCTCGCCCAGGGCGAGTGGTCACCCGAGACCGCCGCCCGCGCCGAGCAGCTCGGTCTGCTGACGACGATCGAGGACGGCGAGTCGTTCCGCATCCTGCTGCCCAGCGTCCTCGCGGCCGGCACCGAGCTCGCCGAGATGGGACTGGACCCCGATCGGCTGCTCGACGTCCTCGAGGGGATGCGCGCGCACGCGACGGCCGTCGCGGAGGCCTACCTGCGGGTGTTCGACGAGGCGGTCCTCGCCCCGTGGGATGCCCGCGGCCGGCCGGAGGGCGAGTGGCAGCAGATCCGCGAGTTCGTCGACCGCATCCGGCCGCTCGCCGGCGAGGCGCTGCTGGCGGTGTTCCGCCAGGTGATGGCCGACCTGATCGCCGAGCAGCTCACCAGCGCCCGCCCGGTCGAGTAGCCCGGTCGAGGCCCGCCGCTAGCGGCGGGCCTTCACGGCGGCCACGACGTCGGCGTACCAGCGGGCGCTGTCCTTCGGCGTGCGGACCTGGGTGTCGTAGTCCACGTGGACGATCCCGAAGCGCTTGGAGTAGCCGAGCGCCCACTCGAAGTTGTCCATCAGCGACCAGGCCATGTAGTCGGTGATCGGCACGCCGTCCGCCGCGGCGTCGGCGACGGCGGCCAGGTGGTCCGACAGGTACGTGGTCCGGCGGGGGTCGGGCAGCCGCCCCTCGACGGGCTGGTCGTCGTCGAACGCGGCGCCGTTCTCGGTGATCGCGATCGGGATCGGACCCCACCCCTCGTGGACGCGCCGCAGCAGGTCGGCGAAGGCGCTGGCGTCGATCCGCCAGCCCATCGCGGTCGTCTCGCCCGTGGGCGGCACGGACCGGGCGGGATCGACGCAGGCGTCGGGGAACGCCACACCCTCCGGCTCGGTGGTGACCACCTCGGGGTAGTAGTAGTTCACGCCGAGCCAGTCCGGGGTCTCCCCGGCGAGGTCGCCGCTGCGGACGTCCGGTTCGGCATCACCGAGCACCGCCGACCACGCCTCGAGCGCGTCGGCCGGCACGCTGCCGCGCAGGCAGCCGTCCAGCCACCAGCGGTTGCGGATCGCGTCGAGCGCCCGGACGGCGTCCTCGTCGTCGCCGTGGATCGTGGTGACGTTCAGCACGACGCCGAGCTGGGCGGACGAGGACGCGGCGCGGACCGCCTGGCCGCCGAGGTGGTGGGCGCGCAGCAGGTTGTAGGCCGCGGCCATGGCCTTGGCGGCGTCGGTCTCGCCGGGGGCGTGCGCGCCGGCGTGGTAGCCGAGGTGGGAGGAGCACCACGGCTCGTTGAGCGTCGCCCACCGGGTCACGCGGTCACCCAGGCGCTCGACGACGACCTGGGCGTAGTCGGCGAAGCGGCCGGCGGTGTCCCGCTCCGGCCAGCCGCCGGCGTCCTCGAGCGCCTGGGGCAGGTCCCAGTGGTACAGCGTCGGGACGGGCTCGATCCCCGCGGCCAGCAGCGCGTCGACGAGCCGGTCGTAGAAGTCCAGCCCGCGCCGCTCGACCCGGCCGGCGCCCTCCGGCATGATCCGCGGCCAGGCGATCGAGAACCGGTACACCTCCATGCCGAGGTCGGCCATCAGCGCGACGTCGTCGGGCATGCGGTGGTAGTGGTCGCAGGCGACCGCCCCGGAGGACCCGTCGGCGATCGTCCCGGGCGTGGCGCAGAAGACGTCCCAGTTGGCCGGGCCCCGGCCGTCCTCGTCGACCGCACCCTCGATCTGGTAGGAGGACGTGGCGGTCCCCATGCGGATGGTGGAGGGGAGGCGGGCGGCGAGCTCGGTGGGATCCAGGATCGGCATGGCCGGCAGGCTAGCGATCGGCGGGGCGCCGGGGGCGGCCGATCAGCGCTGGTCGGACAGGAACGGGGCGACCGCGTCGAGGAACGCCTCGGGGTCGTCCAGCATCGGCAGGTGCGCCGACCCGGGCATCGTCACGAGCTGGGCGCCGGGGATGCGCTCGGCCAGGCCGGCGAACACGTGCGGCCACTCGTCCAGCTCGCCGACCACGACCAGGGTGGGCACCGCGATCTGGTCCAGGCGGTCCCAGGCCGACGGTCCCCAGCGGAGCTCGCCGACCGGCGGGGCGGTCAGGGACCGGCCGTTCATGTCCTCGAACAGGTCGCGGGCCGCACCGGCGACCCGCCCCTCCACCTCACGCGGCCCGTCCAGCCACAGGTGGGCCTCCAGGCGGTTGACCGCGTCGAGGTCCCCGGCCTCCTCCGCGGCCTCGATGGCCTCCTCGAGCGCGAGCTCGTCCGGGTGGAGGTCGTCGAGGTCGAACGGCATGCCGGTCACCGCGGGGGCGATCAGGACCAGCGCCGTGACCCGGCCGGGGTGGGCGAGGGCCGTGTCCACCGCGATGCGGCCGCCCTGGCTGTTGCCGACGAGGACCGCACGGTCGACCCCGACGGCATCCATCACGGCGACCAGGTCGTCGACGTGGCTGAACGGCTGCTCGGTGGGAGCGGGCTCCCAGGTCGACTCGCCGAACCCTCGCCGGTCGTGGGCGACCACCCGCCAGCCGTCGGCGGTCCAGGCGCCGATCGCCTGCCGCCAGACACGCCGGTCGGCCACGCCGGCGGGGAGCGCGACCAGTGCCAGCCCCTCCCCCACGTCGGTCACCGCCAGGCGGGCGCCGTCGACGTCGACGTACCTGCTGGTGGACTCGGGGGCCATCGGCGGACGATACCCCCGACGCCCCGGCTCAGGCGGCCCGCCCGACCTTCCAGGCCAGGCGCACGAAGCGCATGGGGCTGTCGGCGTCGCCGCCGTTGAACCGCGCCTCGTCGGCGGGCACGTCGAGCAGGGCGGCCACCTCACCGGCGATCCCGGCGGGGTTCGCCACGGTCACGCAGGTGGCGAGGACCATGTGGACGCCCTCGACGTCGGCGGGGAACCACCGACCGTCGAGCCACATCTCCGGGCAGGCCTTCGCGACCTTGCGGAGCGCGTGGTCGTCGAGCACGGCCTTCGGGACGCCAAGGACCACATCGTGGCCGAGGCGGCTTATCGCCGCGCCCGGCATGGTGACCGGCAGGCTCGGTCGGCGGCCCAGGGGGACCTTGGCCAGGCTCGACGCGCGGGTGCGGGCCACGATGCGCCGCACCTCGTCCTCGGTCTGCCGGCCGCGCGCCACGTAGGCACGGAGCACGTCCACGCTGCTCTCAGTCATGTCACTGACAACATCGTCACCCTGCGCGACGACTTGAGTCCCGATCCCCCGGTGGATCGGGACGATGTGGTCAGCCGAGGCGGGACATGACGACGCGCCCGTCGACGACGGTCAGCACAGGACGGCCGGTGAGGCGGTCGCCTGCGAAGGGGGTGTTCCGGGACCGGCTGGCGAGCGCATCCGGGTCGACGACCCAGGTCTCCTCGGGGTCGAGGACGCAGAGGTTGGCGGGACGCCCCGGGGCGACGGGACCGCCGTGCCGCCAGAGGCCCGCGATGGCGGCCGGTCGCGTGGAGAGGACCTCCACGGCACGCGCGGGGCTGAGCAGACCAGGACGGACCAGGTGGGTCCACACCACCGCCGCGGCGGTCTCCACCCCGAGCATCCCCGGCGGGGCGTCGGCCAGCGACGCGGCCTTGGCCTCGGGGGCGTGCGGCGCGTGGTCGGTGGCGATCGCATCGACGGTGCCGTCCGCCAGCCCCCGGCGGAGCGCGTCCACGTCGGCGGCGGTCCGCAGCGGCGGGTTCATCTTCCCGCTGGTCCCGAGCCGCGCGACGTCGCCCTCGGTCAGCACGAGGTGCTGCGGGGTGACCTCGCAGGTGACGGCCGCGCCCTCGGCGCGGGCCCGGCGGACGTGGTCCAGCGCGAGGGCGGTCGACAGGTGCAGCACGTGGTAGCGGCCGCCGGTGAGCCTGGCCAGCGCGACATCGCGGGCGACGATCACCTCCTCAGCCTCCCGTGGGCGGCCGCCCACGCCCAGGCTGCGTGCCACGAGGCCCTCGTTCACGACGCCACCCGCGACCAGCGACGCGTCCTCCGCGTGCTGGCTGACGACCATGCCGGGGAGCTGCGTGGTCGCCTCGAGGGCGGCGCGCATGATGCCGGCGTCCATCACCGCGTTGCCGTCGTCGGTGAACACCCGGACGCCGGCGGCGTGGAGGGCGCGGACGTCGACCAGCCGCTCACCCTGGCGCCCGACGGTGATCGACGCGGCCGTGTGCACCTCCACGGGGGCCGACCGGCCGATCGCGAGGACCTCCGCGACCACCGCGGGGTCGTCGATGGCCGGGCTGGTGTTGGGCATCATCACCACGGCCGTCACGCCACCCCTCGCCGCGCCCTCGGCACCGGAGGCGATGTCCTCCGCCTCGGTGCCCCCCGGCTCGCGGAAGTGGACCTGGATGTCGACCAGACCCGGCATGACCAGCAGCCCGGTGACGTCGAGGACCCGGGCGCCGGGCGGCACCTCTCCCTCCCCCGCAGCCGCGACCTGGCGCACCTCACCGGCCTGCACGAGCACGTCAGCAGCCCGCGGAGGTGACGCTGCGTCGATCAAGGTTCCACCGCGGAGCAGGGTTGTTTCCATGTGGGGAGGGTAGGAGCAAGCTGGCCGCAACGGCACGCAGGACCGTCAGCGAGGCCGTCACCCGCTCCACCCCCCGTCGTTGGGAACGACGACGCACCGCCCACCAGCTCGACCACCCGCCGGAGGCCCCGAGATGAAGTACCCCAACGGACTGGCTCACACGTTGGCTGCCTACACGGCCCTGGCGGAGCACCCGCACATCGACGACGCCGTCGACGCGCTGGTGCAGGAGATCGGCTGGGACGCGGCGTTCGCGACCCTGGCCGGCATGGAGGAGGTCCGCGCCTCGATGGGCCTGTACTCGATGGTGTGCGGCCTCTTCATCGCGGACGCCAACGCCACCACCCAGCAGCCGCCTCGCGAGCGCTGACCGCGCGCACCCGGGGACGGTCACCTGCAGGCAAAGAGTCGGCCAAGGGGTGAGGACGCGGGATGGGATCCGGGCAGGATCCGGTTGTCGCCCGCACCGACCCCCCCGAGGAGCCCTGCAGATGTCACGCCCCAACGCCCCCACGGGCGACCACTACGACTCCGGCCTGCTGGTCGGCCCCCCCGACGAGGTCACCGCGAACGCACTGGCGATGGACGTCCACGACGACGACGCCGGTGACCTGTTGATGGCGATGATCGGCTGGGATGCCGCCATCCAGAGCCTCGCGGCATCCGACCACCCCCGCGCGGGAGCGGTGATGCTCAGCCTGCTGTCCTGGCTGCTGCTCGCCTGACCGCCCTCGGCGGCGGTCAGCGGGCTCGGGCGGTCTCCGCCTTGCGCAGGGCCTGCTGGACCAGCTCGATGAGCGTCTGCTTGCAGGCGTCGCGGAGCCGGGCATCGGTGCGGACCACGGGGATCTCCCGGCTCAGCTGCAGCGCCTCGCGGACCTCGTCGAGGTCGTGCAGCAGCACACCCTCGAAGGCGTTCACGGCCACGATGAAGGGGATGCCCCGGTCCTCGAAGTAGTCGATCGGGCCGAAGGAGTCCTCGAGCCGGCGGGTGTCGACCAGCACGATCGCGCCGATCGCGCCCTTGCAGAGGTCGTCCCACATGAACCAGAACCGACCCTGTCCGGGGGTTCCGAAGAGGTAGAGGATCAGCTCGTCGGACAGGCTGATCCGGCCGAAGTCCATCGCCACGGTCGTCGAGCGCTTGCCCTGGACCTTGCTCAGGTCGTCGAGCTCCTCGGAGGCAACGGTCATGGCGGCCTCGGTCCGGAGCGGGTCGATCTCGGAGACCGAGCCGACGAACGTCGTCTTGCCCACGGCGAAGCCGCCCGCGACGACGATCTTGGTCGGCGTGGGGGCCACCCGCGTGACGTTGCGCGCACGCGCGGCCTGGCGGCTGCGGTCAGAGCGAACGTAGGCCATCCAACACCTTCTCGAGCAGGTTCGGGTCCTGACCGCCCTCAGCACCCTCCGGCGGCGGGTGCACGACCACGTAGCCGGCGTCGGCCAGGTCGGCGACGAGCACGCGGGCGACGCCGAGGGGCACGCGCAGGTGCGCGGCCAACTCGGCGACGCTGACGGTCTCCTGGGTCAGGCGGATGATGTCGCGCTTCTCGAAGGTCAGCGAGTCGAGGGCGTCGTAGCCCTCCCACGTCATCTCGACGAGGGACTCGAGCGCGAGGTCGGCGTCCACGGGCTCGGTCCGACCGCCGGTCAGCGCATAGGGCCTGGTCAGCCGCGACCAGTCCTGCGACCCACCGTCGACCGGAGGTGTGCTCATGAGGGGAGGGCTGCCTGCAGCTCGACGCGGAGAGCCGGGGTCAGCACATCGCCGACGCGGGACACGAGCAGCGCCATCTCGTAGCCGATCAGGCCGAGGTCGGCGTCGGTCGTGGTCAGCACCGACAGGATCGAGCCGTCCGAGATCGTCTGCACGAACAGGAAGCCTGCGTCCATCTCGACGATCGACTGCTTGACCGCGCCGGCGGCGAGGCAGCGGGCGGCGCCCTGGGTCAAGCTGGACAGGCCGCTCGCGATCGCCGCGAGCTGGTCCGCTGCCTCGCGGTCCAGGTTGTCGCTGAGCGCGAGGGGCAGCCCGTCGGCGCTGAGCACCAGCGTGTTGGCCACGCCGGGCACCTTCGCGGTGAAGTTCGCGACCAGCCAGTTGAGGTTGCGCGCGTCATCGCTGAGCTGGCTTGAGTTCATCGGTCGTCGTCCCGTTCGGGGGTGGGGGTACCAGCGGGGCGTGGCGCACCACCTTGCTGCGCCACCTGGTCCTCGGCAGCCTTGCGGCCCGCCTGAAGTCTGGATTGGTAGCTGGACAGCAGCGACCGCGACTCCTCCCGTGACACGGGAGCGGCGGAGGCGCTGGCCGGCTGGGCGTCCTGCGGGTTGCGCAGGCCGGCGGGCAGCGACGTCCCGCGGGCCCTGCGGGGCAGTCCGCTGCGGGTCGCCGACGGTTGGGCGTCGGTGACCGGGGCGTCGGCGACCGTGGCGTCGGCGACCGGCGAGTCCGGACGGGTGGTCACGGGGTCCGGCGCCTCAGCGGCGGGGGTCTCGGCGACGGGCGTCTCTGGGGCGGGCGTCTCTGGGGCGGGCGTCGCGGCGGCTGGCCTGCGCGGGGTCTCCGGAGGGGTGTCCGGCTGGCGCGAGGGCGGGGGCGGAGTCCGTCGCAGGTCCTCGGGGGCGGGCCGGCTGCCCTCCTCGGACGAGGGGTCGGGCGTCCGGTCACGGCCTGCCGACGTGGCGACCCCCGCTGCCGGTGCCGGTCCCGCCGCGGGGCCGTGGAGCATGCGCTCGATGTGGTCGGCGTCCGCAGCGGCGACCGGCTCGGCCGCGGGTGCGTCGGGCTGGCGCGGCGCAGGTCCCGTGACCTGGGAGCGCGAGCCGCGCCCGGCAGGCGGTGGCGCGGCGACGGCGGCGGCCGGGCGGGCTGGCTGGCTGCGCAGGTGCGCGCTGTAGGACCAGCTCATGCCGGTGCTGACCGACGCGGCGACCCGTGGGACGGTCGTGGCGCGCGTCGCCTCGGCAGGGTCGGGGGGCGCCCCGACCGCCACGGGCTCCGGTGCCGGGGCGGGGGCCGGGGCGGGACCGGCGGCGGTCGCAGCCGCCCAGCGGGAGGGCGGGGCCGTCAGCTCCGGCTCGGGGTCGAGGACCGCGGCCGCCACCGGCGTCGGCGCGTCGACAAGCTCGGCGGGGGGCGCGTCGGCCAGGACCTCCTCGTCGGCCGGACCGAGGAGCGGCGCGGGGACCTGCAGCGTCGCCGTGACGCCGACGCCCTCGGCGTTGTGCGCCAACCGGACGGGGATCCCGTGCCGGCCGGCGAGCCGGGCGACGACGTCGAGCCCGAGCCGGGAGGACTCGGTCGGCGACGTCGACGGCGGGTGGGCGAGCAGCTGGTTGTAGTGGGCGGTGCGGGCGTCGTCGAGGCCGATGCCCCGATCCACGATGCGCATCTGGTAGCCGCCGTCGTCCGTCGTCGTCCCCTGCACGACTACCCGGGAATCGGGCGGGCTGAACTCCGCGGCGTTCTCGATCAGCTCGCTGAGCAGGTGGATGAGGGCGGGGACCAGTCGGCTCTCGACCCGCCGGTCGTCATCGAACTGCAGGTCGACGCGGGTGAAGTGCTCGATCTCGCCGACGGCCGCGCGCACCACCTCGGACAGCGGCGGGTTGCCGGTCACCTTGCGCGTCGGCTCGCCGCCAGCCAGCACCAGCATCGACCCGGCCTCGCGGTTCATCCGGGTCGCCAGGTGGTCGAGCGCGAACAGCTTCTGCAGCGTCTCGGGGTCCTGCTCGGCGGCCTCCAGCTGCTCGATCACATCCAGCTGGCGCTCGATCATGGCCTGGCTGCGCCGTGCGACGGTCGCGTAGACCGAGGCCAGCTCCCGCTGCCGCTGGGCCTCGGCGGCCTCGCGGACCTCGCTCGAGGCGCGGCTGGCCGACTGCACCTCCCCCGCGCGGCTGCCTCTCCAGGAGAAGATCGGGATGGCCACCGCACCCGCGACGGCGACGACGTGGACGAACGCCCACACGGCGGGCGACTCGATGGCCGCCGGGTGGTTGTAGACGACGTCCGGCGCGAGCTGGGCCACCACCAGGTGCAGCGCGGCCTGCGCGGTGGCGACGATCGCGACCGCGATCCAGTCGCGGTAGAGCGCCACGAGGCCGATCGCGATCAGCCCGTGGAAGTGCGCTTCGATGGCCCCGCCGGACCAGATGACCAGCAGCCACGAGCACGACGCCAGACCGGCGGCGACCAGCCCGGCGCGGACCCGCGGGCCGCCGACCGCGCTCGCCGCCGCGACCAGGGCGGTCGGGACGGCCACGCCGAGGAGGGCGGTGCCGAGCTCCACCTCGCGGAACACCGCGAACAGCAGCAGGAGCGGGACGTGCACGGCGAGCAGCAACCGGAGCAGGCGGTGCCAGGTGCGGAACGCGACCGTGGTCTGGGGGGACACGTCCCCGTCCGGCGGGCCCAGCTCGCCGGAGGGCACGGCCGAGGCGGCTGTCCCCTCCTGTCGAACTGCGCTCTCCGTCTGCTGCACGAACGTCCTCCTGCGACCCGGACCGGTCCGGGTCGCGTGGTTGCCAGGCCCCGAGGCTAGTCGCCCGAGAGGATGCCAGGAAGGACCCCATCCGACGGGGTCGGTGCGACGGCGTCCCCGACGCCGTCCAGGATCCCACCCACGGCGCCGCCCACGTCCTCAACCGCATCGCCCACCCCGTCGACCGCGTCCCCCACGGCGCCGCCGACCCCCTCCACCGCACCGCCCGTGGTCCCCCCGACCGCGTCCCCGAGGCCGTCGGTCACGTCCTCGACCGCGCCGCCGACCCCGTCGATCACGTCGTCGGCGGTGCCACCGACCCCGTCCACCGCATCCCCCACGCCGTCCACCACCCCGCCGACCGAGCCGCTGCCGACCCCGTCCACCACATCACCGACGGCGTCCCCGACGCCATCCACCGCGTCGCCGACCGTCCCGCCCACACCGTCGACGGCGTCCTCGACCGCACCGCCCACACCGTCGACCGCCTCGTCGACCGCACCGCCGATCCCGCCGGTCGGGCCGCTGGACGGCCCGGTCGGGGAGGTCGGCACCGGGACGGGGCCGGGCCGGGGCGTGGGGAGGGGTGTGGAGGTCGCCGGGACGGGCGTCGCCGTCGGTGTCGCGGTCGGACGCTCGGACGCCTCGGGGTCCGTCTCGGGCGCGGACGACGGCGTCGCGGTCGGGGCAGGCGCCTCGGGGGCGACCAGGTCCGCGATGCCGTCCTCGATGCGGCCGAGGGCATCGAGCAGGGCCGTTGCGGCCACGGCGGCCGGGGCGTCGAGTTCGGCTCGCAGCGCCTCGACGCGGTCGGTCATCGCGGTGACGTCGTCGGCCAGGTCGAGGACGTGGTCGCCCATGCCGGCGCCGAGGAGGAGGTCTCCGGCAGCCTCTACGCGGTCGACGGCCTCGTCGAGGGCCGCCGCGGGGTCGCGGGCGTCGGCGGCCGCCGCCTCCGCCTCCGCCACCCGGTCGAACGCGTAGGCCATCGCCCGCTGTCCGCGGGCGACGTCGTCGAACGTCGCGGCCAGGCGGAGCTCCTCCACGCCCAGCTTCAGGCTGTACAGCAGGTCGCCGGGCTGGGCACCCTCAGCCGCGCCCGCGACGCCACCGCCGGTGGCCGCGAGCGCCGCGATGCCGGTGGTCGCCGTCGCGGCGCGCGAGTACCGCCAACGCCGGCCGGCCGCGCGCATGCGCGTCAGCAGCGCCGGCTCGGCGTGCCGCTCGCGGGCCGCCTCGACGACCCGCTCGCGGAGGGCTGCGCGGGCACCCGGATCCATCGCCGGGAGCTCGGGCGCGGACTCGCGGAGCGCCGCGGCCAGTGTCGCCAGGGCCGACAGGTCGGCCGGCACCTCGACCGCGTCCCCCTCGGGCACCTCTCCCGGCTCGAGGAGGGCCGCCAGCCGCGCGGCGTCGCCCCTCACAGCCCGACCCCTGCGCTGGCGCGCCGGGGTCGCCCCCCGGCCTGTACTGCGACCGCTGACGCGATCACAGGAACGCCTCCACGTCCACATGCTTGGCCAGCGCCTTCAGGGCGCGGTACTGCAGGGCGCGGATCGCGCCGGGCTTCTTGCCCATGACCCTGGCGGTCGCCTCGACGTCGAAGCCCTGCAGGAAGCGGTGGAACAGCACCTCGGCGTGTTCGCTCTTGAGCTGCTCGAGCGCGGCGTGGACCTGCGCCTGCAGCTCGCGCAGCTCGAGGTCCCGCTCGGGGCGGGCGTCGTAGGAGGGGCCGGAGTCCGGGCTGTCGTAGACCTCGGCCACCGGGTTCTCCATGCGGAACCGGGCCGACTTGAAGTGGTCGTGGCAGCGGTTGCGAGCGATGGCGATCAGCCAGGCGCCGAAGTCCTTGCCCTGCCAGGAGAACGAGTCGATCCGCTTCAGCGCCCGCATGAACACGTCAGCGGTGAGGTCCTCGGCGGTCTGGGCGTTGCCGACGCGGTGGTAGCAGTAGCCGTAGACGCGATCGACGTAGCGGTCGTACAGCAGGCTGAAGGCGTGCGCGTTGCCGTCCTGGGCGTCGCGGACGTGGGCGATGACGTCCGCGTCGATCAGCTCGGCCGCATCCGGGGCCGCGGCGTCCCCTCCGGGAGCGCGCGCGGTGACGGGCGCGGCGGCACCGCGGTAGGCGGCGGCCGCGAGGTGGACGGGCAGGCCACGGCCCCCGGCGGTGGCCACCGCCACCCGCAGGGTGCACAGCGACGCGATCGCCGCGAGCGACGTCTGGGCGCGGACGGACAGCCGCGCCCGGACGGATGGGGGGCGCGGCGGCTGATCCAGCGCACGACTGGACTGCATATCCGCCGATTCTCGACCGCTCAAGGCGCAGACGATATAGCTACAAATGACTAATCCGTCACCGGCCGGTCGACGCGGGCTTCGCGCGGCCCTCGGCCAGCCAACCCCGCAGCGCGGCGATCCGCTCGCGCTGGGACACCGCCAGCGGCACGACCTCGGCCGCGCAGGCGAGCAGGTCCGCGGTCGCGATGTCCCGGTCGGCGTCGAAGGCCACCACGAGGGCGTCGGCGACGACCTGGGCGAGCTCGGCGCCGACGAACCCCTCGGTCCGCGCGGCGACCGCGCCGAGGTCGAACCCCGCCGGGTCGCGACCGCTGCGGCGCACGTGGACGGCCAGGATCTCCGCCCGCTCGGCCGCCGACGGCAGGTCGAGGAAGAAGATCTCGTCGAACCGGCCCCGCCGGAGCAGCTCAGGCGGCAGGCGGGAGATGTCGTTGGCGGTGGCGACGACGAAGCAGGGCGCGGACTTCTCCGCCATCCACGTCAGCAGGGTGCCCACGACCCGGGTGGACGTCCCGGTGTCGTTGCCGCCGCTCGCGACCGCCTTCTCCAGCTCGTCGATCCAGACCACGCACGGGGCGATGGCCTCGGCCAGGCGCAGGGCGTGGCGGGCGCGGCGCTCCGATTCGCCCATGTAGGAGGAGTAGATCGCTCCGACGTCGAGGCGCAGCAGCGGCACACCCCACAGCCGGCCCACGGCCTTGGCGGTCAGCGACTTCCCGGTGCCGGGCAAGCCGATCAGCGCCACGCCCTTCGGCGCTGGCAGCCCGAACTCGCGGGCGGCAGCGCTGAACCCCCGCTCGCGCAGGCGCAGCCACTCCTTGAGCGCGTCGAGGCCGCCGACGTCCTCCGGCCCGAGGTCGGGATCGAGGTACTCCAGGGCGCCCGAGGCGGCGATCAACTGCTTCTTCTCCTCCTGCACCAGCGCCACGTCGCGGTGGTCGAGGACGCCGTCGGCCACCACGGCTCGGGTGAAGACCCGGCGGGCCTGCTCGAGGGTGAGGCCACGGGCCGATTCGACGAGGTGCTCCACCCCGGCCGGGTCGAGCTCGCGGCGGGCCCAGTGCGCCGCGAGGACGTCGCTGAGGACGGCCTGCAGCTCGTACCGGGTCGGCGGCGGCAGCTCCAGGGTCACGGTCGCGTCGACCAGCTCGGGGTGCACGACCGCACCGGCGCCGACGACGATCACGGTCGGACCGGCGGCGCTCCCCCGCTGGGCGTAGTTGCGGAGGGCCCGGCGGACCCGCGGGTCCTCCCACTCGTGGTGGAAGTCCTTCAGGATGACCAGGGAGTCCGAGCTCATCGCCCGCAGGCGGCTGAGGACGTCGTGGGCATCGGTGGCCGGTGCCATGGCGCGTCCCTCGTCGACGGAGTGGAACCCGCCTACCGCATCCCAGGTCAGGCACCGCATGCCGAGCTGACGGGCGAGCTCCGCCGCCTTGGCGACCAGCCGCTGCTCCTCCACGGTGTCCACGACCAGCAGCGGCGAGCTGGCGCGCAGGTGCACCGCCAGCTGGTCGGCGAAGGCGAGGTGGGCCCGCTCCGGCACGTCGCGGCCCCCGGTCAGCCCACGAGCTCGGCGATCACCGGCCGCAGCGCCCTGAACGCCTTGCCGCGGTGGCTGATCGCGTGCTTCTCCGCGGCGGTCATCTCCGCGGTCGTGCGGTCCTCGCCGACCGGGACGAAGACCGGGTCGTAACCGAACCCGCCGTCCCCGCGCGGCGCGTCGACGACCCTGCCCTCGAGGGCCGCCTCGACCACCTGGTGGTGACCGTCGGGCAGGGCGAGGGCCGCCGCGCACACGAACCGCGCCGTCCGGTCGGCCGGGGGCACGTCGACGAGCTGCTCGAGGAGCAGTGCGGTGTTCGCCGCGTCGGAGGGCTCGCGACCGTGCCGTGCCGCCCAGCGGGCGCTGAAGATGCCGGGGGCGCCGTCGAGCGCGTCGACGGCCAAGCCGGAGTCGTCGGCGACGCAGGGGAGCCCGGTGGCCTCGACGCCGGCGCGGGCCTTCAGCAGCGCGTTGGCCGCGAAGGTGTCGCCGGTCTCCTCCACGTCGGGCAGGTCGACGTCGTCGGCGCCGAGGAGCTCGACGTCGAGGCCGTCGAGGATGTCGCGCAGCTCGGCGACCTTGCCGGCGTTGTGCGTGGCCAGCACGACCCGGATCGTGGCCGCGGTCACGACCCCGCCGCGGCGAGGGCCTCGCGCTGGGCGGCGAACAGCCGCTCGCAGCCGACGGCCGCCAGGTCGAGGAGCGCGTCGAGCTCGGCGCGGCTGAACGGCTCGGCCTCGGCGGTGCCCTGGACCTCGATCAACCGCCCGTCGCCGGCCATCACGACGTTCATGTCGGTCTCCGCCCCGGCGTCCTCGACGTAGTCGAGGTCCAGGCGCGGCTCCCCGTCGACGATGCCGACGCTGACCGCGGCGATCTGGGTCAGCTCCGGCGCAGCGCCGATCATCCCCTCCGCCGCGGCGCGTCGCAGGCCGAGGGCGAGGGCGACCCACCCGCCGGTGATCGACGCGGTGCGGGTGCCGCCGTCGGCCTGCAGGACGTCGCAGTCGACGGTGATGGACACCGGCCCCAGCGCGTCCAGGTCCACGGCCGCCCTGAGGGACCGCCCGATCAGCCGCTGGATCTCGACGGTCCGGCCCTTCTGGCGTCCTCGGGCGGCCTCCCGCCCGGTCCGCTCCCGGGTGGCGCGGGGCAGCATCGAGTACTCGCCGGTGATCCACCCCGATCCGGAGTCGCGCAGCCAGCGGGGCACGTCGTCGGTGACGCTGGCGGCGCACAGCACGCGGGTGTCGCCCATCGCGATCTCGGCGGACCCCTCGGCGTAGCGCTGGGTGCCGGTGGCGAGGGTGAGCGGGCGCAGCACGTCGGCGGCCCGCCCGTCCGGTCTGGACGGTGCGGTGTCTGAGGGCAAAGGTCGCTCGCCATCAGGTCGGGGGCGACGATGAGCGCACCGTCGTAGGCCTGCGCGGCCTCCGCGGCCACGACGACCGGGTCGTTGTAGGGCGAGACGTGGGTGATCACCAGCCGGCGCGCGCCGGCGGCGGCGGCGGCCTGGCCGGCCTCGAGTCCCGTGTTGTGCACGTCGGCGGGGATCGGGCGCTGGGACTCGAGCCAGGTCGCGTCGCACAGGAACAGGTCGGCGTCGCGGGCCAGGTGGCTGGTGGTCGGCGTCGGCGCGGTGTCGCCGGTGAAGGCGATCACGTGGTCCCCGGCGGTGGTCCGCGACCCGAGGCACGGCAGCGGGTGGTTCATCTCGAACAGCTCGATCGAGAGCGTCCCGATCGTCAGCACCTGACCGGGGGCCGCGACCTCGAAGCGCAGGAGGTTCGCCATCTTGTCGATGGACTCCTGCGGCAGGATCGACGCGATCATCTGGTACATGTCCGCCGGCCCGTAGACCGGGATCGGACCGGGGCCGGCGGGGTGGAACCGCAGGGCGTACTGCAGCCCGTAGAGGTCCAGGAAGTGGTCGGGGTGCATGTGGCTGATCAGGATCGCGTCCAGGGCGGCCAGGTCGATCACCTTGCACAGGTTGTGCAGGACCCCCGGTCCCATGTCGAGGAGCACGTCGGTGCCGTCGTGGCTGACCAGGTAGCCCGAGCAGACCCGCTCGGCGGACGAGTGGGTGCCGGCGCTGCCGATGACGGTCAGCCTGGTCGTCACCGCGCGCACCCTACAGCGCAGCGGCCATCCGGGACGCTGATTAGGCTCCTCCCCCGTGAGCAGCGCCGGCCCCCCCTTCGACCCCGGAGCCATCGAGGCCTTCCGCTACACCGGCGTCGAGGTGGACTCCGACCGCGGGGAGCTCCGCTGCACCTACGCCCTGGACGACGCCGTGACCTTCGAGGAGGTCATCGACGTCGGCGCCGGGCAGGTCTGGACGCCGGCGGCGCACGAGGCGGCCCGGTTGGTGTACCTCCTGGCCGGCGTCTCCTACTACAAGGCGGCTGCGCCCGGCCGGATCGACCTCGGTGACACCCCGCTGCGGGATGGCGAGACCGCGTTCCTGCGCAGCTTCTACCTGGACGGCCTCGGCGAGTACGCCTACCGCAACGACCTCGACCTGTCGGGCCTCGAGATCGTCGGCGGTGCGGATGCCGGCCCGCCGGTGACGGCCGAGGTGACGCCCGGACGACCCCTCATCCCCTTCGGGGGAGGGATCGACTCGCTCGTCACCGTCGACGCCCACACCGGGCGCGACACCGACGTCACCCTCTTCGTCGTGGACCGCCGGGGTGACCGCTTCGCGGCCATCGAGGACGCCGCGGCGATCACCGGCCTGCCGATCCGGCGGGCGCACCGGACCCTCGACCCGAAGGTCCTCCGGTCCCGTGAGCTCGGCTACCGCAACGGCCACGTGCCCGTGACCGGCGTGATCTCGGCGATCGCGATCCTGTCAGCGGTGCTCGGCGGCCACGACTCGGTGGTGATGAGCAACGAGTGGTCGTCGTCGGCGGGCAACCTCGTCGTCGATGGCCGCACGGTGAACCACCAGTTCTCGAAGAGCCTCGCCTTCGAGGAGGCCCTCGCCGGCGTGCTCGGGCGGGCGGTCGAGGGCGGGCCGGCGTACCACTCCTTCCTCCGGCCCTACTCCGAGCTGCGCATCGCCCGGCGGTTCAGCCGCCTCACCCGCTTCCACGGGACCTTCCGCAGCTGCAACCGCGCCTTCCACATCGACCCGGCCCAGCGCTGGACGACGTGGTGCGGCCGCTGCGACAAGTGCTGCTTCATCGACCTGATCCTGAGCCCGTGGATGCCGCGCACCGCCTTGGAGGACGTCTTCGGCGGGGCCGAGCCGCTGGCCGACCTGACCCTCCTCGACACCTTCCGGACCCTCGTCGGGGTCGGCGGGGACGTCAAGCCGTGGGAGTGCGTCGGCGACGTCGACGAGTCGGCCGCCGCCGCGTTCCTCGCCGCCGACCGGGAGGACCGCGCGGAGACGCCGGTGCTGAGGGCCTTGGTGGCCGACCTCGGCGAGGCCGCACGCCCGTCGGCGGACGACGTCCGCCGGCTCCTCGAGCCCCTGGGACCGTCCCATGCCCCCTTCGGACTCGGTGAACCCGACGTCCTGGTCTGACCTGACCGGGGCAGCCGTCGGCCTCTGGGGCCTCGGTGCCGAGGGGCAGGCCAACCGCCGGGCGCTCGAGCGGCGCGGCATCGTCCCGGTGATCGTCGACGACGCCGGGGTCGAGGGTGCGCTGGCCACGGACCGCGGGGGGCTCGAGGCCCTGGCGCGGTGCGACGTGGTCATCGCCTCGCCGGGGATCAGCCGGTACGACCTGCGGGTCCGGTCCCTCCGCGCCGCCGGGGTCGAGGTCACCGGCGGTCTGGCGCTGTGGCTGGCCCAGGCGCCGGTGGACCGGGTCGTGTGCGTCACCGGGTCCAAGGGCAAGTCGACGACGACGTCGATCCTCGGCCACCTGCTCGCCGGCCTCGGCCACCGGGTCGTGGTGGGCGGCAACCTGGGCGTGCCGCCCTGGCTCGAGGAGGACGACGCCGACCTGTGGGTCGTCGAGGTGTCGAGCTACCAGGCCGCCGACGTCCGCACCTCCCCCGGGGTGGTGGCGGTCACGTCGCTGTCGCCGGACCACCTGACGTGGCACGACGGCGACGTCGAGACCTACTACGCCGACAAGCTCCGGCTGGCCAGCCAGCCCGGCGCGCGCGTCACGGTCGCGAACGGGCACGACCCCGCCCTGGCCGAGCGCGCGCACCTGCTCGGCCCGCAGGTCCGCTGGGTCCGCGCGGACGATGCGGTCCCGGAGTGGGTCCGCGAGCTGGGCGTGGTCGGACGGCACAACGTCGTCAACGCGCTGATCGCCGGGGTGTGCCTGGAGGAGCTCGGCGTCCGCGCCGACGAGGCGGACCTGGTCGCCGCCGCCCGCGACTTCGCCCCCCTCGAGAGCCGGCTGCGCCCGATCGGCACCGTCGACGGGGTCGAGTTCATCGACGACTCGC
This sequence comes from Euzebya sp., assembly GCF_964222135.1. Lineage (NCBI taxonomy): Bacteria > Bacillati > Actinomycetota > Nitriliruptoria > Euzebyales > Euzebyaceae > Euzebya > Euzebya sp. The sequence goes on along the minus strand of NZ_CAXQBR010000003.1, from coordinate 174,061 downwards.
TGTCGACGAACGTCCTGCCGACGGCCGCGGCGGTGGACGCGATGGGATCGCGCCCGACAGCGCTGATCGCCGGCGGGTTCGACCGCGGGATCGAGTACGCGCCCTTGGCCAGCCACCTCGCCGCACGGGACGCCCCGACGTTGGTCCTGGCCATCCCGACCACCGGCGCGCGCATCGCCGACGAGATCGCAGCGCTGCCGGAGGGGGCCGGCCAGGTGGAGGTCCGCCGCTGCGCGGACCTGTCCGAGGCCGTCGCGGCCGGCTTCGACTGGGCGCGGGGGCGCGACGGCGGGGTCGTCCTCCTCTCCCCCGCGGCGGCCAGCTTCGACCACTTCCGCGACTACCGGCACCGCGCCGAGGTCTTCGCGGCGGCGATGCGGGACTGCGCAGCGGAGTAGCGGGGCGGGCGGAGCGGGCTGGTCCCACCCCTCCCGCGCACGGATCGACCAGCACGGAGGGTGAACGGCGTCGGCGCGGGGTGATCGTCCGAGGTCATGGCGACGGGCGCGCACGGATTGACCCGCGCGGAGCTCCCGCCGGATCGCGCCAGTGGTCGATCCGTGCGCGGGGGAGGTGGTGGGATCCCATAGCGTGTGACGCCGTGGCCGACGGACCGCTGCCGGACGAGCCGGCCGACGAGGAGCTGCTGGCCCGCTTCGTCGCGGGCGACGCGGACGCGTTCGGCGCGCTCGTGGCCCGCCACCGCGACCGCGTGTACGCGATCTGCTGGCGGTTCTTCCGCGACGACGCTGACGCCGAGGACGCCACGCAGGAGGCCTTCGTCGCGCTGTACCGGGGGGCGTCGTCCTTCCAGGGGACGGCGCGGTTCTCGACCTGGATGTACCGGGTGGCGACGAACACCTGCCACGACCTGCGGCGCAGGCGGGTCCGCCGACCCCAGTCCGCCGGGGTGGACGTCGACCAGGTCGGCGCGACGTCCGTCGACGAGATCGGTGGCGCGGAGCTCGACATCGACCTCGATCGCGCCCTGGCCCGCCTGCGACCCGAGCACCGGGAGGTCATCGAGCTCCACGTCCTGCGGGGCGTGCCGTACGCCGAGATCGCCGAGCGGACTGGGGTGGCGATGGGGACCGTCAAGTCGCGCATCCACCGGGCCACCGCCCAGCTGGCCGGGCTGCTGGCCACCGACGACGGGGAACACGCACGCCCTCCCGTACTTCCAACCCAGCAGGACCGCGGCGGGCTCGCCCCCGCACCCGGTGACCCGCCGGGCCGTCCACCCATCCCCCACGACCCCTGATGACGACCCCCCCCCCCTCCGATGACCTGCTGGCCGCCTGGCTCGCCGGGGACCTCGACGCCGCCGAGGACGCCGCGGTCGCCGCGCAGGTGGCCGCCGACCCGGACGTCGCCGCCCGAGCCGATCGGCTCGCCGAGGCCCTCGGGCGCCTGGCGGAGGCCGCCGCCCCCGCCCCGCAGGCAGGTCTCGCGGCGCGACTGGACGCCGTCGTCGCGGACCTGGTCGCCGGCGGTGTGGTCGCCGGCGATGTGGTGGCCGGCGGCCACAAGCGCCCCGCAGGTCGCCGCGACGGCCGTCGGCCGGGCGGGGCGGGGTCGGCGCGCCGGTCGCCCCGGCTGACCCCGGTGCTCGCGACGGTGCTGCTGGTGCTCGTGGGCTCGACGGTCGCGGTGCAGTCCTTCCGCGACGGTGGGCCGCTCGGTCCGACCGACCCCCCGACGACGGTCGGGCGGGAGTCCGATGCCGATCAGGTCGCGGGCGGCCCGGAGGAGGACGGGGCGGATGAGGACGGGGCGGATGGGGACGGGGCGGATGGGGACGGGGCGGATGGGGGCGACCTCGACGAGGTGGACCCGGACGGGGACAGCCCCTCCGGGACGGTCGAGGAGCCGCCGGGCCCCGCCACGGGGGGAGCTGGGACCGGCCCCGGGGTGCTCGACGGCGACGGCGCGACCGGTCCCGCCACGAGCGGGCCGGGGAGCACGGGTGGTGGCGGCCCGGGGGGTGGCTCGGGCGGGTCCGGCGGCGGTGGCGGCCCGGGCGGGGGCTCGGGCACGGGCGGCGGCGGGCCCTCCGGCGCACCAGGCGGCGACGGCCCAGCCGCCGGGGGACAGGGCGAGGCCACCGACGACGCCGAGGACCCGCAGGGCGGCGATGAGCCGGTCGCACCGCCTCCGGCACCCCTCCCCCGCCCGGACGACGAGCAGCCCGCCGTCGGCGGCCCCTCGGCACCTCCCGAGGCGGGCCCCGGTGCCGAAGACGAGGGCGGCGAGGAGGACGCTCCCGAGCCCAGCCCCGGCGTGGGCGGCGGTCCTGAGGAGCCCGGCGCTGCGCCGCCGCCGTCGGGAGGCGGCGCGGGTGGTGGGGACGGCCTCGACGAGGACTCGGGCGACGAGGACTCGGGCGACGAGGGCTCGGGCGACGAGGGCTCGGGCGACGAGGACACAGGCGACGCGCCACGGGCGACGTCGGTGACCGTCCGGGACAGCGGGGTGGTGCTCGATGGCGACGCCGCCGCGCGCCGGCACTTCGCCGGCCGTCCGGAGGTCCCGCCCCTGCGCGACCTCCGCGGGGCCGAGGCCGCCGCCAGGGCCGACCAGCACGCCGCCGAGACCGCCCAGGCCCCGCCGTTCGCCTCGGGGACCCGTCCTGCGGCGTGCCTCGGCGCCGTCCGCACCTCCGCCGACGTGATCGTGGCGGTCGTCGAGTCCGCCGTCGTCGGCGGGGAGCCGGCGATCGCCCACCTGGTCGTGACCAGCGGTCGGGCATCGGTCGTCGTCACCCGCAGCGCCGACTGCGCCGTGATCCTGTCGACGACCCTCGACGGCTGACGGACCTCCCGGCGGTCAGGTGAAGGCGGAGATGCCGGTGATGCCGCGCCCGACGATCAGGCTCTGCACGTCGTCGGTGCCCTCGTAGGTGAACACCGCCTCGATGTCCGCGTGGTGGCGGACGACGTGGTGGTCGAGCAGGATGCCGTTGCCGCCGAGCAGCGACCGGGCGTCAGCCAGCAGGGACCTGGCGACCCTGGCCGCCTGCATCTTCGCGAGCGCGGCGGTCGGCAGGTCGACCTCGTCGAGCTGCGCCAACCGCACGCACAGCAGCCGCAGGGACGTGAGCTCGGCGAGCATGCCCGCCAGTCGGTTCTGGACCAGCTGGAACGACCCGATCGGCTCGCCGAACTGCTCGCGGTCGGTGGCGTACGCGGCTGCCAGGTCGTAGGCGGCCTCGGCGTGGCCGAGCGCCTCCCAGGCCACCCCGGCCCGGCTGGCGGTCAGCACGCGGGAGGTGTCGGCGAACGTCCGCGCGTCGACCAGACGGTCCTCGGCGGGGATGCGGACGCCGTCGAGGGTGATGTGGCCCTGCCACACCGCCCGGTTGCCGACCTTGCCGGTGATCCGCTCCGCCGACCAGCCCGCCACGCCACCGTCCGGGCCCCGCTCTGCCCGATCGACGTCGACGACGAACCCGCCGACCTCCCCGTCGTCTTCCCGCGCCCAGACGACCGCGACGTCGGCGACGGTGCCGTTGCCGATCCAGCGCTTCGCGCCGTCGAGGACCCAGTGGTCGCCGTCACGCCGCGCCGTCGTGGCCATCGACACGATGTCCGAGCCGTGGTCGGGTTCGGTGAGGGCGAAGCAGCCGAGGCGCTCCAGGCGGGCCATCGCCGGCAGCCAGCGGTCGCGCTGCTCGGTCGAGCCGAGGTAGGCGATCGATCGCATGGCCAGGGAGGACTGGACTCCGTAGAAGGTGACCAGGCTGCCGTCGCAGCGGGCCAGCTCGGCGCTGACGACCCCGGCGGCGAGCGGCGACAGGCCCGGGCAGCCGTGCCCCTCGATCGTCCCGCCGACGATCCCGAGGTCGGCCATGCCGCGGAACAGGTCGACGGGGAACTCCCCCGCCTCCCAGATGTCCCCGATGACACCGAGGACCTCGTCCTCGCACCACGTGCGGACCCGGTCGCGCAGGGCCCGCTCCTCCTCGCCGAGCAGCCCCTCGACGTCGAACCAGTCATCGCGCATGGGCCGGGCCCTTCCCCGCCGCCCGCGCGGCGACGCGCCGCCGCCGCTAGACCCGGCGGAGGGTCAGGCCGAGGTCGGTGAGCCGCTCGAAGGGCTGGTCGTAGCCGCGCTCGAGGTGGCGGACGCCGCTGATGTGGGAGGTGCCGTCGGCCACCGCGGAGGCGATCACGCCGGAGAACCCGGCCCGCACGTCGGGGATCTCGACGTCGGCCCCGACCAGCTTCGACACGCCCCTGACCACCGCGGAGTGCTTGGCGTTGCGGTCCGCGAAGCGGCAGTGCGGCCCGCCCAGGCAGGTGTCGAACAGCTCGATCTCGCCACCCATCGCGCGGATGACGCCGGCGGGGTAGCGGACCCGGTCCTCGAACACGGTCTCGTGCAGGACGCTCATCCCCTCCGCCTGGGTCATCAGCACCAGCAGCGGGGACTGCCAGTCCGTCGCGAACCCGGGGTGGGTGTCGGTGTGGAGCGCGACGGCCCGGAGCGGCAGGTGCTGTTGGGCGGCGACGTACTCGTCGGTGATGCGGATGTCCGCGCCCATCGCCTGCAGCGTCGTCAGGGCGGTCGTCAGGGCCGACTGCGGGCAGCCCTTGACCCGGACCTGCCCGCCGGAGATCAGGCCGGCGACGAGGTAGCTGAACGCCTCGAGCCGGTCCCCCGCCAGCGTCGTCTCCGCCCCGCGGGTCCGCTCCACCCCGTCGATGACGAACCGCCGTCCCGGCTGGCGCTGGATCCGGGCGCCCATCCGCTGGAGGAAGAGGGCGAGTTCCAGCACCTCCGGCTCGGTGGCCGCGCCGGTCAGCACGGTCCGGCCCTCGGCGAGCGCGCCGGTGATCAGCACCGCCTCGGTCGCCATGACCGAGGGGTACGGCAGGTCGATGCGCGCCCCCACCAGGGGGTTGGCGCGCGCGGTGACGCCGGCGTCGGTCTCGATGACCTCCGCCCCGAAGGCCCGAAGGGCCGAGACGTGGAAGTCGATCGGCCGTCGTCCGATCTTGTCGCCGCCGGGGAGGGGCACGAACGCCTCGCCGCTGCGGTACAGCAGCGGACCGAGCATCAGGATCGAGATCCGGTTGAGGCCGGTGTACTCGACGGGCACCTCCGAGGCGATCGGACCACCCGCGTCGACGGTGATCGTGCTGCCGTCCCGCTCGACGCCGACGCCGAGGGAGCGCAGGATCGACGTGGTGATCGCCACGTCCCCCACGTCGGGGACGTTGGCGATGGTCGACGGGGTGTTGGCCAGCAGCGCCGCGACCATGTGCTTGGTGACGGCGTTCTTCGACCCGGCGACCTCCACGTCGCCGGTCAGCGGACCGGAGGGCTCGACCTCCCAGGTATCGCTCATGCGGTCGAGGGTAGGCGCTGCCGAGGTCCGGTCAGCGGAACCTCGCTGACCGGACGGGTACGTGCGGATCAGCCCGTCCCCGCCGCCGTGCCGCGCACGTCGCGCGGCGCGACGCCGTAGCGCGCCCGGAAGGCGCGGGAGAAGTGGGCCGCATCGCGGAAGCCGTGGCGGTGCGCCACGGCGGCGACGCCGCAGGTGCCGTCCGCCGCCAGGGTCCGGTGGCAGCGCTCGAGCCGCTGCTCGCGCACGTAGCGCATCACCGACGTCCCGGCGTCGGCGAACAGGACGTCCAGGTAGCGACGTGACACGCCGATGGCCGCTGCGACCCGCGCCGGGGACAGGTCGGGATCGCCCAGCTCGGCCTGGATCACGCGGGTCGCGCGTGCCCGCAGACCGGCGCGACCGGCGGCGGTGTCGGGTTCGGGCCTCCCGCCGTCGAGCGCCGTGGCGAGAAGGTCGACGACCATCGCGCCCACCTGCTCGCGCAGCGCCTCGCCCGCCTCGCCGCACGCCGCGCGCCGCCAGCCCGCACCGAGGAGGTCGAGTGCCAGCCGGCCGGCGCCACGCCGCAGGTCGAGGGCCGGCCACCCGCGGGCGTCGGCGGTCCGGAGGCGACTCGACAGGGCGGCGCCATCGATCCGGAGGCTCCAGACCTCCCCGCCGCCGAGCTGGGTGTAGCGGTACGTCGCCGCGGAGTCCCCGAGTGTGGCCTGTCCGGGTCCGGCCACGACCGCGACCCCGCCCTGCTCGCGGACGATCTCCGCCCGCTGCGGCATCGGCAGCACGAAGAAGCGGTCGGCCGCCCGCCGGACGTGCGCCGCCTCCCGCACGTACACGAGCGGTCCGCTCTCGACCCGGTACGCGCGGAGGGGCCCGAACGTCTCCCACCGCACGGATGCGTGGAAGGGCTGGTCACCCAGCCGCGCCACGCTCAGCGGGAAGCAGAGGCGCTCGAGGACCTCCGCCCACCCCGCCGTCGTGTCAGCTCGTGCGGTCTGCAGGGCGGGGAGTGTCCACCTCCCGTGCGCGGGCAGTCAAGCGCGGTGCGCGGGGGGACAAGGCCGGCGGCTCCTCGGGCACTACGGTCCCGGGACAGGAGTCGTCGAGGAGGATGCGTCGTGGAGCTGAGCAGCCGAGGGGTGGACCTGCACGTCACCGACCAGGGGTCGGGGAGGCCGCTGGTGATGATCTCCGGGTGGACCTTCGGCGCATCGGTCTTCGACCGCAACGTCGAGCGCCTCGCGGCCGGGCACCGGGTCGTCACGGTGGATCTCCGCGGCCACGGCGGCTCCGCGGGCGTCGGCCACGGCTGGGACATCCCGACCGCGGCCGCCGACGTCGCGGCGCTCCTGTCCGAGCTCGACCTCGACGGGGCCGTGCTGGTCGGCTGGTCCATGGGCGCCCAGGTCGCGGTCCACACCGCACTGTCCCACCCCGGCCTGTCCCACCCCGGGGCGCTGGCGGGGCTGGTCCTCATCGACATGACCCCGCGCGTCCTCGCGGAGGACGGGTGGCCGCACGCGGCCTTCGGCGGTCTGACCGCCGAGGCGGCCTTCGGCATCGCCGACGGGTTCCAGCGCGATCGCGAGGCCACCGGCGGCGAGCTGCTCCCGTCGTTCTTCGCCAGCCCACCGGACGAGGAGACCGCGGGGCACTTCGGGACCGACCACGGGCGGTGCCCGACCGAGGCGGTCGTGAGCTACCTCGCGTCCATGGGCGCCCAGGACCTCCGCGGGCGGGCGACGGAGATCGCCGTGCCGACGCTCGTCCTCACCGGGGCGGAGAGCGCCGTGTACCCCTCGAACCCGGGATCGTGGTGGGCCGAGGAGCTCCCCGACGCGACGTCGCAGGTCATCCCCGACGCGGGCCACGCGCTGTTCTGGGAGCAGCCCGACGCCTTCGCCGACGCGGTGGAGGGGTTCACCGCTCGGCTGGGCTGACCGGCCGCGTCCGGAGCTGACGGTCGTCGAACAGGGGTGTGCGGGGTGTAGCGGCGCCAGCCCCCACTGGAGGTCTGTCAGGTTCGTTGCGCAGGACGGAACGAAGGCGACAGACCGAGTCGGGGTCTCGCCCGCACCGCCGGAGGTCTGTCAGATTCGTTTCGCAGGACGCGACGAAGGTGACAGGCCGCAACCGGCGGCCGGTCAGCGCAGCTCCGCGCTCGTCAGCCCGAGGAGCCGTCGGGCGATGATCAGCAGCTGGATCTGCTGGGTGCCCTCGAAGATGTCGAGAATCTTCGCGTCCCGCGCCCACTTCTCGAGCAGCTCGGTCTCGCCGTAGCCCACCGGACCGCACAGCTGCACGCAGCGCAGCGCGACGTCGACGCACGTCCGGCCGGCCTTCGCCTTCGCGTAGCTGGCCTCCAGGCTGTTCGGCTTCGCGTTGTCCGCCATCCACGTCGCCTTCAGCGTGAGCAGCCGCGCGGCCTCGTAGTCGGCCTCCATCGCCAGCAGGGCCGCCGCGGCGGCGTGCTGGGCGTGACCCGGCCGGTCGTGGTCGACCTCGACGCCCGCCTCCGCGAGCAGCTCGCGGGTCCGCTCCAGGCAGGCCGCGGCGACGCCGAGGGCCATCGCCGCGACCAGCGGACGGGTGTTGTCGAAGGTCTGCATCGCCCCCGCGAACCCGGTCTCGGTCGAGATCTCCGGGCTGCCCAGCAGGTTCTCCGCGGGCACGCGGCAGTCGGTCAGGATGAACTCGGCGGTGTCGGAGGCGCGGATGCCGAGCTTGTCCTCGCTGCGGACGAACTCGAGCCCGGGGGTGCCCTTCTCGACCACGAAGCTCTTGATCGCCGCCTTCCCCTTGGACGGGTCGAGCGTCGCCCACACCACGAGCAGGTCCGCCCGCTCCCCGGCGGTGATGTAGATCTTGTTGCCGTTCAGCACGTAGTGGTCACCGTCGCGGACGGCGGTGGTGCGGATGGCGGAGGAGTCGGACCCGGCGTCGGGCTCGGTGATCGCCATCGCGGCCCACTTGCCCTTGAACCGCTCGGCCTGCTCGTCGTCGGCGACGCTCGCGATCGCGGAGTTGCCGAGCCCCTGGTTCGGGATGGTCAGCATCAGCCCCAGGTCGCCCTTGGCGGCCTCGGCGATCGAGAGGGCCGTCGACATGTTCGAGCCGTTGCGGTTCCCGTCCGTGGTCTGCACGCGCTTCACGCCGGTGGCGCCGGTGCCCGACAGCGAACCTGCCTCCTCCATGCCCGCCATGGCGGCGGCGAGCATGTCGAGCTCCTTCGCGTAGGTGTGCTCGTCGCGGTCGTAGCGCCGGCTGATGGGCCGGAGCACGTGCTCGGCGACCGCCTGGGCCTGCTCGATCACGGGCGTGAACTTCTTCGGGATCTCGAGGTTGATCATTCTCGGTCCTTCGGACGGAGGGCGGGGTGCGCCTGCGGCACGCTGTCCACTGTTCCGCCAGACCAGGCGCGTCGCGCGGTCTGGCGGGCCACGCCTCGCAGGCTCGGCGCGGCGGTCATTCCGGGATCACACGAGCAGGCCCCCGTCGACCAGGCCGGCGGCGCGCAGGTCGCGGTACCAGCGCTCCACCGGGTGCTCCTTCACGTAGCCGTGGCCGCCCAGCAGCTGGACGCCGTCGGAGCCGATCTGCATCCCCTTCTCGGTCGCCAGTTGTCGGGCCACCGCGGCGGCGGCGCCGAACGGCTTGCCCTGGTCGGCCAGGCTGGCCGCCCGATAGGTGGCCAGGCGGAGCCCCTCGAGCTCGATGGCGATGTTCGAGATCATGAACGCGACGGCCTGGCGGTGGGCGATCGGCTCGCCGAAGGCGGTCCGCTCCTTGACGTACGGGATCACGTGGTCGAGGACCGCCTGCGCGGTGCCGGTGGCGGCCGCGGCCCAGGCGATCCGTGAGCGCGCGACGACATCGCGGTAGACGGTCGGGTCGCCGTCGCCGATCACCGCCGAGCGCGGGACCCGCACGCCGGTCATCGCGAGCTCCCCGGTGGCGGCCGCGCGGACGCCCATGGTGGGCTCCGCCCGTGCGGACAGACCCTCCGCCCCGGCCTCGATGAGCACCAGGGCCGGTCCCTCCCCCTCCACCTGCACCGCCGCGCAGACCAACTCGAGGGCGGTGGCGTGGGGGACCAGCGCCTTGACGCCGTCGATGACGAGATCGTCACCGACCCGTCGGGCGGTGGTGCGCAGGGCCAGCGGGTCGAACAGCGGACGCGGCTCGGCGATCGCCAGGGCAGCCGTCGGCGGGTCGTCTCCGGCGAAAGGCGGCAGGTAGGCGGCCTGCTGGTCGGCGTCCCCGTGGAGGCTCAGGACCGAGGCCACGGCCGCGGGTGCCATGATCCCGGCGGCGAGTCCCATGTCGCCGTGGGCGAGCGCCTCCAGTGCGAGGACCCCGGTGACCGCCGACCGCTCGTCGACGACGCCGCCGACGTCGGAGGGGATGCCGAGGACCATCGCGCCGATCTCGGTCGCCATGGCCGCGAACTTGTCGGGGGTCGACTGCGCCTCGTCCGCCTCCCGGGCCATCGGCCGCAGGTGGGTCCCGGCGAAGTCGGCGAAGGTCTCGACCAGCATCTGCTGCTCATCGTCCGGCGTGAGGTCGAACAGGTCCGACCCGCGCCGCGGCGTCTGCCGGGCCGGCGCCCCCCGCACGGCCTGCGACGCACGGGCGAACTGCCGGCCCGTGGCGGTCAGGGCGGTGAACCCGCCGCGGGAGCCGGCCTGCACCCACCCCTCCACGCGCTCGCGCACGCCGAGGCGGTCGAGGACCTCGAGGCCCGCCAGGCGTCGGAGGCCGCCCAGGGCGAGGCCCATTCCGTCTGCTGCTAATGACATGTGTCGCATCCTCCGGCTGGGAAAGGCTGGTGGCAGGTCCGTTCGGCCATCGGTGTTACCAGCGGTAGGCGTTACCATAGGTTACAGCACACGGTCCTGCCATCGTCAAGTGCGCCCGCGGAGCGCGCGACCCACCGGACCACCCCTCATCCGAGAACCCAAGGAGAACGCCGTGAGCCCCACCCCCTCCCCCGCACCTCGCCAGGCCGTCATCGTCGGCGGCAACCGCATCCCGTTCGCCCGGTCGAACACGGCGTACGCGAAGGCCACGAACGCCGACATGCTGACCACCGCGATCGACGGCCTGGTCGCCCGGTTCGGCCTGGCCGGCCAGCGCCTGGGCGAGGTCGTCGGCGGCGCGGTGCTGAAGCACTCCCGCGACTTCAACCTGGTCCGCGACAGCGTGCTCGGCACCGCCCTCTCGCCCGAGACGCCCGCCTTCGACGTCCAGAAGGCCTGCGACACCTCCCTCGAGGCGACGATCGCCGTGGCCAACAAGATCCGGCTCGGCCAGATCGACGCGGGGATCGGCTGCGGCGTGGACACCACCTCCGACGCCCCGATCGCCGTCAACGAGGGGCTGCGCAAGGTCCTGATGGAGGCCAACCGCGCCAAGGGCCCGATGGACTACGTGAAGCTGCTCGGCCAGCTCCGCCCCGACCACCTGGTGCCGGAGATCCCGCAGAACTCCGAGACCCGCACCGGCATGTCGATGGGTGAGCACCAGGCGCTGACCACCGCGGCGTGGGACATCTCCCGCGAGGCGCAGGACGAGATCGCCGTCGCGAGCCACCGCAACCTCGCCGCCGCCTACGAGCGCGGGTTCTTCGACGACCTGATCACGCCCTACCTGGGCCTCGACCGGGACAACAACCTGCGGCCGGACTCGTCGATCGAGAAGCTGTCGACGCTGAAGCCCGTGTTCGGCGACCCGGAGACCGGGACGATGACCGCGGCGAACTCGACGCCGCTCACCGACGGCGCCGCCGCGGTGCTGCTGTCGACGGAGGACTGGGCCCGGGAGCGCGACCTGCCGGTCCTCGCCCGGTTCGTGGACGCGGAGTCCGACGCGGTCGACTACGTGCACGGCCACGAGGGCCTGCTGATGGCGCCGGCCTACGCCGTCCCCCGGTTGCTGGCGCGCAACGGCCTGTCCCTGCAGGACTTCGACCTCTACGAGATCCACGAGGCCTTCGCCTCGACCGTGCTGACCACGTTCGCGGCGTGGCAGGACAAGGAGTTCTGCACCCAGCGCCTGGGCCTGGACGACACCCTCGGATCCGTCGACATGGCCAAGGTGAACGTCGCCGGATCGTCCCTCGCGACCGGCCACCCCTTCGCCGCGACCGGCGCCCGCATCGTCGCGACGGCAGCCAAGCTGCTCAGCGAGCGCGACGACTGGGCGCACGGCGGACGGGCGCTGATCAGCATCTGCGCGGCGGGCGGGAACGGCTTGGTCGCGATCATCGAGAAGTAGTCGCACACACCCCCTGTGTCGGGAGACCCGTCCTCGTGACTGGTCTCCCGACACACCGCACGACGAGGAGCACCCTCTGATGGCAGACCTGTACACCCAGTTCGTCAACTCCCAGGTCGGTGAGCGGATCGCCGGCGCCCTCGGCCTGCCCAAGCCGGCGGCGCTGCGCCGGTACGAGCCCGGCCAGCCGCTGCTCGACGGCCCGCTGCTGCTGGGCGGCGACGGCCGCCTGGCCGACACCGTCGCGAAGCTGCTCGACGCGGCCGGGGTCGAGGTCCACCGGACCCCTGCCGACGCCGAGCAGACCCCGCGGTACGCGGCGCTCGTCTTCGACGCCACGCACATCACCCGGTCCGCCGACCTCGACGCCTTGCACGGCTTCTTCCACACCACCATCCGGCGGCTGGGACCCTCGGCCCGGGTCGTCGTCCTCGGCACGGTGCCGGACGCGACCGGCGACCCGGCCGAGCACGCGGCGCAGCGCAGCCTGGAGGGCTTCGTCCGGTCGATCGCGAAGGAGCTCCGCGCCGGCGGCACGGCCAACCTCGTCGAGGTCGTGCCCGGCGCGGACGCCGGCGTCGGCGGGCCCCTCCGGTTCCTGCTGAGCGGCCGATCCGCGTACGTGTCCGGCCAGCGGATCACCGTCGGGCCCTCGACCGACCACCCGCCGGTCGTGCCGGCGGACGCGAACCGCCCCCTCGACGGGAAGGTCGCGGTCGTCACGGGTGCCGCCCGCGGCATCGGCGCCGCGATCGCCCGCACGCTGGCGCGGGACGGGGCGCACGTGGTCTGCCTGGACCTCCCGTCGGCAGGTGACGCCCTGGCCGCGGTCGCGAACGGCATCGGCGGGTCAGCGCTGCAGCTCGACATCACCGACGACGACGCCGGCCAGGAGCTGATCGACCACGTCCGGAGCCGTCACGGCGGCCTGGACATCATGGTCAACAACGCCGGGATCACTCGCGACAAGACGGTGGCCGGCATGGACGAGCGGCGCTGGGACCAGGTCATCGCGGTCAACCTCACCGCGATGGAGGCGCTCGACGCCGCGCTCCTCGCCTCCGACGTCCTGCGGCCCGGTGCCCGGATCGTCTGCGTGTCCTCGATGTCCGGCATCGCCGGCAACCGCGGGCAGACCAACTACGCCGCCTCGAAGGCGGGGGTCATCGGCCACGTCGCCGCGCTGGCCCCACGGCTGGCCGAGTCCGGCGGCACGATCAACGCCGTCGCCCCCGGCTTCATCGAGACGGACATGACCGACGCGATGCCGATGGCGACCCGTGAGATCGGTCGACGGCTGAACAGCCTGTCCCAGGGCGGCCAACCGGTCGACGTGGCCGAGGCGATCGGGTTCTTCGCGGGCTCGGATGCGACGTGGGTGAACGGCACGACCCTGCGCGTCTGCGGCCAGAACCTGCTGGGGGCCTGAGCATGGCCACCCCCACCACGATCGAGCTGGACGAGGCGCCGTCACTGACCCCGATGCTGGCGAAGGCCGCGAGGGGTGCGATCCCCGGCCTGGGCGCATCGGGGGAGGGTGAGCTGCCGGCGACGACCGCGGTGCTGCGCGGCGCGACGGTCGACGTGGACCACCTCGCCGACTACGCCGAGGTGTGCGGGTACCGCCTGGGCCCGGTGCTGCCGCCCACGTACCTGCACATGCTGGGCTTCCCCCTGTCGGTGCTGCTGATGACCCGCCCGGACTTCCCCTTCGGGCTGATGGGGATGGTGCACGTCCGCAACACCATCACCCAGTCACGCCCCGTCGGGATCGACGAGGCTCGGCGTACCGGCGTGGACCTGACGGCGACGGTCGAGAACCTGCGCCCCCACCCCAAGGGGCAGCAGCTCGACAACGTCGTCGTGGCCACCGTCGACGGTGACGAGGTGTGGCGGTCGATCAGCACGTACCTCAAGCGGGGGTCCGGCGGGGACGAGCAGGCCGACGACCGCAGCGGCGCCGCCGACATCGACGTCGGCGACCTGCCGATGACCGCGCGCTGGTCCGTCCCCCGCGACATCGGGCGGCGCTACGGCGCGGTCTCGGGCGACCGGAACCCGATCCACCTGTCGGCGCTGTCGGCCAAGGCGTTCGGGTTCCCGCGCGCGATCGCGCACGGGATGTGGACCAAGGCCCGCTGCCTCGCGGCGCTCGAGGGCGTGCTGCCGTCGACCTGCACGATCGACGTCGCGTTCAAGCTGCCCCTGCTGCTGCCGTCGAGGGTCGAGTACGCGACCGCCCGCCGCGGAGACGACTGGCGCTTCGGCGTTCGCGGCACCGGCGGCAAGCCCCACCTGGCCGGGGCGGTCGTCGCCGGCTGACGCGCGGACTGCGCGCCCGCGGGTCAGCGGGTCAGCGGGTCGTGGCCCGGCGGAAGAGGACCACGCACAGGAGCAGGCCGAGCGCACCGAGGCCGGTGCACCACGCCACGGCGATGACGGCCGTCCCGGCGTCCACGCCGGTGCCGAGCAGCAGCGCCCGGAGCGTCTCGATGATCGGCGTGGTCGGTTGGTGCTCGGCGAAGGCCTGCAGGGCGGCCGGCATGGTCTCGGGCGGGACGAACGCGCTCGAGACGTAGGGCAGGAACATCGCCGCGAACGAGAACGCGCTGGCCGCCTCCGGGTCGCGGGCGACCAGGCCGAACGCCGCGGCGAGGGTGGCGATGGCGGCCATGAAGAGGGCGAGCAACCCGATCGCGGCGGTCCACGCGCCCACGCCCGCGGTGGGTCGGAACCCGATGAGCAGCGCGACGGCGACGACGATGGCGGTGGACACGAGGTTCCGGAGGACGCTCGCGACGACGTGGCCGGCGAGGACCGCCGACGCGGTGATGGGCATCGAGCGGAACCGGTCGATGATCCCGGTGGTCAGGTCCTGGGTGACGCCGACCGCGGTCCCGGCAGAGCCGAACGCGGCGCACAGGAGGACGATCCCCGGGACGACGTAGTCGACGTAGGCGCCGTCGGTCCGGATCGCCCCGCCGAAGACGTAGACGAACAGCACGAGGATGCAGACCGGCAGCATCACCGCGACGAGGAGGGCGTCCACGCTGCGGAGGGAGTGCCGCACGCCTCGCCCGACGAAGGTCGCGGCGTCGCGCGCGGCGTCGACGGGCGAGGGGCGGTGCGCCCGGGCGGTCGGCGTGGTCACGGCGCGACCTCCACGGGGGCGGCGGTGTCGGTGAGGGACAGGAAGACGTCGTCGAGGGTCGGGCGGTGCAGGTCGACGCGGCGGAGGGGGATGCCGGCGTCGGCGAGGGCGTTGAGGACCGCGCGGAGGTCCTCGGCGGTGCCGTCGGTCGCCACCTCGAGGACCTGCGTCGCCTCCTCGTAGCGGGCGGGGTGCCCGCCTCGGGCGGCCAGCACCCCGGTGGCCGTGGCGGCGTCCGCCGGGTCGGCGAGCTCGAGGCGGGCGGTCTCGGCGCCGGCGCCGGCCTTCAGGTCCGCCGGCGTCCCCTCCGCGACGACGTGGCCGCGGTCGATGACCGTGATCCGGTCCGCGAGCGCGTCGGCCTCCTCGAGGTACTGGGTCGTCAGCAGGACCGTCACGCCGCGGTCGCGCAGCGCGGTCACCGACGCCCACACCCCCCGTCGGCTGCGTGGGTCCAGCCCGGTCGTCGGCTCGTCGAGGACCAGCAGCTGCGGGTCGCCGAGCAGCCCGAGCGCGATGTCGAGCCGGCGGCGCATCCCGCCGGAGTACGTGGCGACCCGCCGGTCGGCGGCGCCGGACAGGTCGAAGGCGGCGAGCAGATCCTCCGCGCGGCGGCGGGCCGCGGTCCGGCCGAGCCGCAGGAGGCGCGCGACGAGGAGCAGGTTCTCCCGCCCGGTCAACACGTCGTCCACGGCGGCGAACTGGCCGGTCAAGCTGATCGCGGCGCGGACGGCCCAGGGGTCGGCGGCCACGTCGTGGCCGGCCACCACCACCCTTCCGCGGTCCGCCGCGAGGAGGGTGGAGAGGATGCGGACGGCCGTGGTCTTCCCCGCGCCGTTCGGACCGAGCAGGGCGACCACGCCACCCCGGGGGACGGCGAGGTGCACGTCCTCGAGGACGCGGACCTCCCCGAAGGCCTTGTGGAGGCCCTCGATCTCAACTGTGTATGCCATACACTATGTGTACTTCATACACACCTCTACGATCAACCGCCATGACGAACCCGGTGGATGGCATCCGCGAGGTGTGGCGCGCGGCCGCGTCCGGCGAGGCGCCCCGTCGCGGGCTCAGCCTCGGCCGCATCGTCGAGGCGGCCGTCGAGATCGCCGACGCCTACGGGCTCGCCGCGGTGTCCATGGCGCACGTGGCCGAGCAGCTCGGGTTCACGACGATGTCGCTGTACCGCCACGTCGGGAGCAAGGAGGAGCTCGTCCTCCACATGCAGGACGCAGCGATGGGGTGGCCCGACGACGTCCTCGACCCCGGTGCGGCGGACGGGTGGCGCGACGGCCTCGAGCGGTGGGCCCGGGCGGCGACCGCCGGTCTGCGAGCTCACCCGTGGATCATGCAGGCGATCCCCATGTTCGGGCTGCCGGCGACGCCGAACCAGCTGGCCTGGCTGGACCGCGGCCTCGGGACGATGGCCGACCTCCCGCTCCACGAGGGCGAGAAGCTCATGATCATGCTGCTGGTCGACTCCCACGTGCTCGGCGACATGCTGTTCCGCGCAGCCGATTCGCCCTCGACCACCCTGGCCGTCGAGCCGCAGCGCTACGGGGCGTTGCTGGCCGAGCTGCTCGACCCCGAGCGGTACCCGTCCCTCGCCAGGGTCATCGACGCCGGCGTGTTCGACGGTGCCGGCGAGGAGGGGGCGGAGGAGGCGACCGCCGAGGCCGATCCGGACTACGACTTCCGCCTGGCCCGCGTGCTCGACGGCATCGAGCGGTTCGTCGAGGACCGGCTCGCCGGGTCGCGGTGAGCCGCCCGACCGGCGTGGTGCCCGAGCGCCGCGCACGGCGCCTCGCACTGGCGCAGGCGCTGATGGCGGCGCTCGCCGTGGTCCTGCCGGGGGCGATCGCGATCGTCCTCGTGCCGGAGAACCCGACCGAGGGGTACGTCGCCGTGGCCCTCGGCACCGCCGTCGTGGGGTGGCAGGCCCACCGGGCGCGCACCGCTGGCTTCGTCGTCGACGAGGTCGGCGTGCACCGCATGGGCGTGGGCGGCCGCCGCGTCGCGTGGGCTGACCTCGAGGGGCTCGCCTGGCGACGGACGACCATCCCCACGAGCGCGCGCGGCCCGCAGGTCACCTTCCGGCTGGTGGCCCGCACGGCGGACGGGGAGGTCCCGCTCATGCGCACCGCCGCGTCGGCCGCGCAGCGCGCGGCGATCGACACCCGCCTGGCCGAGCTCGGCCTCGAGCCCGGCCCGGATGTGGACTGACCGGCTGCGATAGCATCGCGCGCGACATGCACCTCATGGTCCTCCCCCCTCCGGTCTCCTAGCGGAGCCCGCCCCGACACCCCCGCCGACATCCAGGCACCGGGGCCGCTCCGCGCGCGTCCGCCCGCCGCGAGCACCGGAGATCACCCCGCCATGTCACCCACCCCCGCCATCCGCCCCGTCCTGGCCGTCGTCACCGCCGCCGTCCTGTGGGGCACGTCAGGCGTCGTCGGCCGGTCCCTCAACGAATCCGGCGTGCCGCCGCTGACCGTCGCCGCGCTGCGCGTGGTGATCGCCGCCACCGTGCTGGTGGCGGTCCCCCGCCTGCGCCCCGCGGCCGCCCACCGGCTCCCGCGCCGAAGCCCCGTCGTCATCGGCGTCGGCGTCCTGCTGGCGATCTACCAGGCCACGTTCTTCGCCGCCGTCCCCCTCGTCGGGGTGACGGTCGCCACGATGGTGTCGCTCGGCGCCGCGCCGATCGTCACCGCCGCCGTCGGTCCCCTGGTCGGTGACACCCGGGCGGGCGTCGCGACCTGGACCGCGGTGCTGCTCGGCGCGCTCGGCGTCGGGCTGCTGTCCGGCGGGGGAGGGACCTCGCTCGGGTGGGCCGCCGTCGGCGGTGCCGGTCTCGCGCTGGTCGCCGGGTCGGGCTACGCCGGCGTGACCCTGCTCGGCCGCCACGCCCGCGACGCGGTCCCCGGCGCGCTCGTGACCGCGGCGTTCCCCGTCGCCGCCGTCGTGCTCCTGCCGGCCCTGGTCGGCCTCGCGGGCGCCGAGCTCGACGGGGGCGACGTCGCCGCGATCGCGTACCTGGGCACGGCCCCGACGGCGCTGGCCTACGCGCTGTTCTTCGGCGGGGTGGCCCGCATCCCGGCCGCCACCGCGAGCACGATCACGCTGCTCGAGCCGCTGACCGCCACGGTCCTCGCGGCCGCCATCTTCGGGGAGGCGCTGTCACCGGTCGGTGTGGCCGGCGCGATCCTCGTGGTCCTCGCCGGCGGGCTGGCGGTGCGGGCAGCCCTGCCGCGCCGGACGACCGCGCGCACCCCCGCGGGCGTGCCGGACCGCTGAGACCGACGGCCCGCGAGACGCCCGCGGGGCGATGACGGACTC
The DNA here is from genome assembly GCF_964222135.1 of Euzebya sp. Classification (NCBI taxonomy): domain Bacteria; kingdom Bacillati; phylum Actinomycetota; class Nitriliruptoria; order Euzebyales; family Euzebyaceae; genus Euzebya; species Euzebya sp. Next base: position 155,951 of record NZ_CAXQBR010000003.1, on the reverse strand, counting down.
CACAGGGCGGGGGCCCCGCCCGCGAAGCGCCCGCGGGGCGATGACGGGAGCGACCCGCCTGACCAGACCCCCGCCACGCGCCCGCGGGGCGATGACGGGAGCGACCCGCCTGACCCGACCCCCGTCCCGCGCCCGTGGGGCGATGGCGGGAGCGATCCGCGACGCCGACCGGTCAGGCCCACAGGGTGCCGGACAGCGACTCCGCGATCGCCGCGGTGTCACCCATCGCGTACGCGCCGGTGGAGAGGTACTTCCACCCGCCGTCGGGGGACACCGCGACGACCTTCGACCCCTCCGGCAGCCGGCGCGGGTCGCAGATCCGCAGGGCCACGGCCAGGGAGGCGCCCGTCGAGACGCCGGCGAAGATGCCCTCCTTGGCCGCCAGCGCCCGGGTGGCGGTCAGCGCCTTCAACGAGTCGACCTTGATCCGGCTGTCGAGGACCGCCTGGTCGAGCACCTCGGGGACGTAGCCCTCGTCGAGGTTGCGGAGGCCGTAGACGAGGTCGCCGTACTCCGGCTCGGCGGCGAAGACCTTGATGTCCGGGTCGTGCGCCTTCAACCAGCGACCGACCCCCGTCACCGTCCCACCCGTCCCCAGCCCCGCCACGAACGCCGCGACGTCGGGCAGGTCCGCGAGGATCTCTGGCGCGGTCGTCTCGTAGTGCGCCTGGGGGTTCGCCGGGTTGGCGTACTGGAACGGCATGTACACGTCGGGGTCGGCGGCCGCCAGCTCCCGCGCGACCCGCACCGAGCCGTTCGACCCCTCCTCCGCGGGTGAGTAGACGATCTCGACGCCGTACAGCTCGAGCAGCTGCGTGCGCTCGGCCGAGGTGTTCTCCGGCATCACGCAGGTCAACCGGTAGCCGCGCGGCGCGCACAGCGCGGCGAGGGCGATCCCGGTGTTGCCGCTGGTCGGCTCGAGGATGCGCGATCCACGGCGGATCCGCCCCTCGCGCTCGGCGGCGGCGAGCAGGTACGCGGCCACCCGGTCCTTCGTCGACCCGGTCGGGTTGAGCCCCTCGAGCTTCAGGTAGATCTCGTAGCCCGGTGGGGCGGTGTTCGCCAGCCGGACCAGCGGGGTCCGGCCGACGACGTCAGCGATGTCGCGCGCGAGCACCGTGCAACCCGGTCAACCCCCTGCCCCGCCGCACGCGCAGGCTCCGCCTGCGACCGCGGGGAGGAGCGACAGCTCATCCCCGTCGCGCAGCTCGGTGTCGACGCCGTCGAGGTACCGGACGTCCTCGTCGTTCAGGTACACGTTGATGAACCCGGCGAGGGACCCGTCGTCGGCGGTGATCGCGTCGGTCAGGTCGGCGTGGCGGGTGGAGAGGTCCTCGAGCAGCTCGGCGATGGTGGCGCCGTCGCCCTCGACGGACTGCGCGCCGCCGGTGTGCTTGCGCAGCACGGTGGGGATGCGGACCGTCACGGCCATGTCGGTGTCGTCCTTTCGGGGAGCTGACGAGGTGGCGAGGTTAGACGGGGCCCCGCGCGACGGCGGCGCCCCCAACGGTGAGAACTCGCTCGGTGACCTCCCCCTCGGCGATGTCGAACGCCCGCAGGACCGGATCGGGGTCCTGGAAGCTGACGATCACGGCGACGATGCCGGGCCAGTGCTGGGCCTGGTCGACGTCGGTGGGCGAGGGGAACGCCTCGGAGTGGGTGTGGCAGTGCCAGATGCCCGACCACTCGAGCCCGGCGTCGTCCATCGCCCGCATCGCGTGCAGCTGGCCCTTCGGGTCCATGCGGAACCACGTCATCGACCGGTCCGCGTTGTCGACGACCCAGTGGCCGACGACGCGGCCGTCGGCGTCGGAGGCCAGCAGGCCGCAGGTCTCGTACGGCAGGTCGGAGCGGGCGTGGGCGATGATCTCGTCCACGATCGCGCGGGGGAGATCGACGGCCCCCCGGATCGGCACCTCGGTCATGCCCGGGCAGGCTACCCGCCGCTCAGGCGACGGCGATCCGCCCCGGCCCCTCCTCCACCGCGGTCCCGATCGCCGCGGCGGGCAGGCCGGCGTCGACCAGGGCATCGAGGAGACCGCCCACCCGGTCGGGAGCGACGCCGAGCAGCAGGCCGCCCGAGGTCTGGGCGTCCGCGAGCAGCCAGCGGTCGACCTCGTCGACGTCGTCGGCGAACGTCGTGACGTCGGCCGCCCACGCGGCGTTGCGGCGGGTGCCGCCCGAGACCATCCCGTCGGCGAGCGCCTCGCGGGCACCGGGCAGGGCCGGCACGTCGGCGGCGCGCAGCTCGACGTCCACGCCGCTCGCCGCCGCCATCTTCTTCAGGTGGCCGAGGAGGCCGAAGCCGGTGACGTCGGTGGCGGCCGCCACCCGGGCACCGGCCGCCGCGTGGGCGGCGGTGTCGTTCAGCGTGCACATCGAGTCGATCGCGGCGGCCACCCAGTCGGGCTCGGACCGCTCGAACTTGACCGCGGTGGTGATCGCCCCGGTGCCGAGCGCCTTGGTGAGGACCACGACGTCCCCCTCGGACAGGGCGGCGTTGGTCATGATCCGGTCCGGGTGGACCTCCCCGACGACCGCCTGGCCGTACTTCGGCTCGGGGTCGTCGATCGAGTGCCCGCCGACGGCCAGCCACCCGCCCGCAGCAGCGGCGTCCGCCCCGCCGGCCAGGACCTCGGCCAGCACCTCGGGGCCGAGCACGTCGACGGGCCAGGCCACCAGGTTGAGGGCGAGGAGGGGGCGGCCACCCATCGCGTACACGTCGCTCGCCGCGTTGGTCGCGGCGATGCGGCCCCACGTGCGGGGGTCGTCGACCAGCGGGGTGAAGAAGTCGGTGGTCACGACCAGGGCGCGGTCGGCGTCCAGGCGCCACACCGCGGCGTCGTCGCCGGTGTCGGTGCCGACCAGGAGGTCGGGGTGGCGGGTCGGCGCCAGGCGGCCGAGGACGTCGGCCAGCTCGTCCGGTCCGATCTTGCAGCCACACCCCGCCCCGTGGCTGAACTCGGTGAGCCGCTTGGTGGTGCGCACGTCGTCCATGCCCGCGAACAGTAGTCGCCCTCGGCCCATAGGATGCCCCCGCGTGACCGCCGACTCCTTCTTCGTGCCCGAAGGCGACTCCTCCGCCGGGCGGGCCTACGCCTCGACCGTCCACACCACCGGTCCGTGGGACCCCCGCGCCCAGCACGGCGGACCCCCGACCGCGCTGATCGGCCACGTGCTCGACGCCGACCACCCCCGCGAGGGCTTCCAGACCGTCCGCGTCACCGTCGAGATCCTCCGCCCCGTGCCGGTCGCCCGCCTCCACGTCGCCACCGAGCTCCTCCGCGGCGGTCGGTCCGTCGAGCTGCTCGGGGCGACGATGACCACCGACGACGGGACGCCGGTCGCGACCGCCCGGTCGTGGCGGATCCGCACGACCGACCTGCCCCTCCACGCGGGGGTCGAGGGTGACCCGGTGACCGGCCCGGACGGGATCGAGGCGGCGGACGAGTTCTTCACCGGCATCGGCCACACCGGCTACGCCCAGGCGATGGAGGTCCGCTTCGCCGAGGGCGGCTGGAACGCGTTCGGCCCGGCGGTCGCCTGGATGCGGATGCGCCACCCGCTGGTGCCCGACGCGGCCCCCTCGCCGCTCGAGCGGGTGCTGATCGCCGCGGACTCCGGCAACGGGGTCTCCGCCCGCTTCCGCGGGCTGTTCATCAACCCCGACCTGACCGTGTACCTCACCCGCCTGCCGGAGGGCGAGTGGGTCTGCCTGCAGGCCGCCACGACCCTGACCGACCACGGCATCGGCATGGCGGCATCCGTGCTGCACGACGAGCGCGGCCCGCTCGGTCGCGGCCTGCAGTCCCTGCTGCTCGACCGCGGCGGGATCGGCCAGGGCTGAGGAGGGGAGGGACGACGCATGCTCGCAATCGGCACCCTGCTGGTCGTCCTGCTCGTCTCCCTGCTGGTGACGCGGGTGGCCTCGGTCGCCCTGGTGCTGACCGGCCTGGCACCGGACGTGGCGCGGTTCCAGGCGCGGTCGGCGTTCTCGAGCACCGGCCTGGGGACCGCAGAGGCCGAGCAGATCGTCAGCCACCCGATCCGACGGCGGATCATCTCCACGTTGATGCTCCTCGGCAACGTCGGCCTGGTCACGACCGTGGCGACGCTGTCGGTGTCCTTCGGGTCCGTCGAGCGCGACGCCGAGGCGCTCCAGCGCTTCGGGCTGCTGATCGGCGGCCTTGCGGTCCTGGCGCTGCTGGCGCGCAGCGAGGCGGTGTCGCGGTGGATGATGCGGGTGAGCGAGCGGCTGCTGCGGCGCTACACCGAGCTCGACGTCCGGGACTACCACGGGCTGCTCCACCTGGCGATGGACTACGCGATCGACCGCATCCTGGTGGTCGACGACCACTGGCTGGCGGGGCGGACGCTGGCGTCGTCCCGGCTGACCGAGGAGGGTCTGCTGGTCCTCGGCGTCGAGCGCGCGGACGGCGTGTACCTGGGCGCGCCGACGGGCGCGACGTCGATCCAGCCGGGCGACACCGTCCTGGTGTACGGCACCGCGTCTTGCCTTGCCGAGCTCCGCGATCGCCGGGCGGGTGCGGAGGGGACCGAGGCGCACCTCGACAACGTCGCGGCCAACGAGGCGCGGGTGGCGGCGGAGCAGACGATGGACCGCGCGGGCCGCTGGCGGCGCCGGCGGTCCTGACGTGGCCGGCAGCGGCGACGTCACACCCCCCGGGTAGCGTGCCCGTCCGTGACGACCGTGGCCGAACTCGCCGCCGCCGCCCTCGCCGAGCAGGACGGCGGGATGGCCCTCCCCGCGCTCGTGAAGGCGGTCAAGCGGGCCGGCGGGTCGGGGGTGTCCCGGGCCGCGGTCGAGCGCGCGCTCGCGCGGGACGGCCGCTTCCGCCGCGAGGAGGTGCTCGGCCGTGAGCTGTGGTCCGTCGACCCCGACCACGTCGAGGCCGGCGAGGGGCCCGTCCCCGTGCCGGTCGATCCCCGACGTCCCCTGGACGGCCTGGACCTGCGCGACTGGCAGGTGGACGCGTTCGCGCGGTGGGCGGCGGCGGGCTGCACGGGGGTGGTCGAGGCGGTGACCGGCACCGGCAAGACGCGCTTGGCGATCGCCGCCGTCCGCGCGTGCCTGGCGCAGGGCGGCCGCGCGCTGGTGCTCGTCCCCACGCTGGACCTGCTGGGCCAGTGGCGGCGGCAGCTCGCCGAGCACGTCGACGGCGCCCGCATCGGCCAGCTCGGCGGCGGGCACGCCGACGACCTGGGCGACCACCACGTGGTGATCGCGACGCCGCACTCGGCCGCCGCGGTCCCCATCGACCTGCCGGAAGGCGCGGTCGGGCTGCTCGTCGCCGACGAGGCACACCGCTACGGCGCGCCGACGTGGGGCGAGGCGCTGAAACCGGACTTCGCCATGCGCCTGGCGCTGACCGCGACCTACGAGCGCAACGACGACGGGCTGATCGAGGTCCTCGGCCCGTACTTCGGCGGCGTCGTCAGCGAGTACGGCTTCGCCGAGGCCGCCGCCGACGGCGTGATCGCGCCGTTCGACATCACCTTCGTGGGCGTCGACCTGACGCCGGCCGAGCGGCGTGACTACGACGCCGCCGACGCACGGGTGCGCGAGCACCGCCGCGAGCTCGTGTCCCACGGCCTGCCGAAGGCCCCCCTGGAGCTGATCGCCGCGGCGGCCGCCCTGTCGGCGGAGGCGGAGGGGCGTCCCAACACCCGCGTCCGGCGTGAGGTCGTCGCCGCGCGGGCGTTCCTGTCGGCGCTCCGCGGTCGCCGTGACGTGGCGGCGCAGGCCGGGGCGAAGCTCGACGTCGTGCGGGGCATGGCCGCGCAGCTGGCGCAGGACGGGACCCGCACGTTGGTGTTCACCGACACCGTCGACCAGGCCGAGCGGGCCGCGGCGGCACTGCGCGGCGGGGGCGTGGCCGCCGAGGAGATCCACGGCGACCTGCCCGGCGACACGCGGCGCATCCGGCTGGCGGAGTTCCGCAACGGGAACCTGCAGGCCGTCGTGGCCCCGCGCGTGCTCGACGAGGGGGTCGACGTCCCCGACGCCGAGCTGGCGGTCGTCCTCGCGGCGTTCCGCACACGACGTCAGATGATCCAACGCCTCGGCCGGGTGCTGCGGCTCAAGCCCGACGGCCGTGCCGCGGGGCTGGTCGTCGCCTACGCGATCGGGACGCGCGAGGACCCCGACCAGGGAGCCCAGGAGGACTTCCTGGCCGAGGTCATGGGGGTGGCCCGGTCGATCCGGACGGTCTCGGCTCGGGAGGGCACGTCCGGATCGCTGGCCGGGCCACGGCCCCGCTCGCGCGCGACGACGGCGGGTCAGACCATCGGGTAGGCGATGGTCACGTCGTCGACGTCCCAGGTGAGGCGGTCTGAGCGGACGGCGATGACCCCGTCCACCGCCTCGATCCGCTCGAGCAGGCCGCCGAGGCTGCTGCGACGCTCCACCGAGCCGGTCAGCACGACGATGCCGTCGGCCACCTCGGTGGTGACGTGGGGTTCGGAGAGGTCGGCGACGACCGCCCGGACGCCCTGCTCGATCGCCTCGTCCTCGCGGATGAGCGCCTTCATCACGTCGCTGCGGGTGAGCATGCCGGCGACCTCCGCGCCGCGCATCACGACCAGCCGCCCGACGCCGTGGCGGGCCATCTCGCCGGCGGCCTCGCGCAGGCTCGACTCGACCATGGTGGTCCGGGCCGGCCGTGTGCAGGCTTGGCCGACGGTCTCGGCGTCGCGGTGCCTCCACGAGCGCTCGACCTGGCCGCCGAGCCCGTAGCGGACCGGGGCGACCTTGTCGAGCAGGTCCTTCTCGCTCAGCACGCCGACCAGCCGACCGCGGTCGTTGACGACCGGCACGCCGCCGATGCGCCGGGTGAGCAGCAGGTCGGCCGCGGTGCGCAGGGACGCGTCCTCGCGCAGCGTGATCGGCTCGGGCGTCATCACGTCGCCGACGTCGAGGCCCGTGCGGGCCGGCACCGGCTCCACCGTGGTGCCGTGCCCCTCCAGCTGGTTGGCGACCCCCACCGCGAGCTCCTCGATCGTCGCCTCGGCGATGCTCGAGAGCGCGATCGCGTCGACCGCCAGACCGACGAGGGAGGCCGGTGGCTGGTAGTGCCCTAGCACCGCCACGGTGACGGTGACCCGATCGGCGTCCTCGAGCTCGACCCAGCCCTCGAAGGTCGGGAACAGCGGACCCGCAGGGCCGCGCGAGCGCCACCGCAGGGGGATCTGGACCCAGTGGCGCTGGTCGAGGACCTCCCCGACCCTCGCCTCCACCGTCCGGGCCATCCGACCCGACCGCAGGACCAGCTCGAAGGCGCCATCACCCCCCGGCTCGGCGAGCGGCCCACCGGCTGCGCGCTGCAGCAGCGGGCGGATCTCGGTGATCAGGCGCCGCCGGATGGCCTCCGGGTCGCCGTGGACGGTCCGTCGCGTGCACACCCAGCGCTCCATGGCTACCTCCTGGTCCGTGCCGGTGGAGGGGTGGTCCCTCACCGCACAGGGTGCACGCGGTCCGGTGGCACGGGCAGTGCCCGAGGTCCCACCGCCCGTGGGACCTTCGGCCCGGGACAGGCGCAGGCCGAGCCGAGCTACCGCGCGGGCAGTCGAGTTGTCCCCAGAGAGCGAGGAACTCGTCATGCGGGAGGACGGAGCTGCCCTACGGTCCACGGCATGAAGTCCTGCACGGAATGCGGACGGACGTTCCAACCCTCCAGCCGGCACTTGCGGTGCTCATCGTGCCGATCTCGCGACGACTGCGAGTGCGGTCGCCCGAAACAACGCAGCTCCGCGCAGTGCACGGAGTGCCGCGACGTCGGGGGCCGTCAGAACGGGAACTGGAAGGGCGGTGTGACCTATCACAAGAAGGGCTACGTGATGCGTCGTGCAGTCGGCCATCCCCGAGCCCGGGACACATCGCCGTACGTCTTCGAGCACATCCTGGTCATGGAGGCGCACCTCGGTCGCCATCTCGGGCCAGGTGAAGCCGTCCACCACCGGAACGGGGTGCGAGATGACAACAGGCTCGAGAACCTCGAGCTGTGGACGCGGCCGCACCCGGCCGGCATCCGTGCGGAGGACGCGGTTCGATGGGCGAAGGACATCCTTCGCCGCTACGGATCTCTTCCCACCGGGTCCACCGACACCTCCAACAGCCCTCAGATGACCTCTGACACCTGAGAGCTCTTGGAGGCGGGGGGAGTCGAACCCCCGTCCGAATGTCTCGTCCCCGAGAGCGCTACGAGCGTAGGACCGAGTGGGTTGTCGAGCTGGGGTGTCCTCGGTCCAGACACCTCCCCAGCCGTATCCCGCGATTCGATGTCCCACCCAGCCCACGGGAGCGGCTGGGCGGTGGAGCCTGGTTGCGATGCCCGGTCCCTCACCTCAGGCGGTGGTTCAGGCGGACAGGTGCTTAGTTCTTAAGCAGCCAGTGCGAAGTTGTCTTCGGCACCTAAGTGGTTGCAGAGCGGATTAACGAGGCAGCCCTACATCCTCGGCTCGCTCTCCCGCGGTCGACCGACACCCGTCGAAACCAGTCGCCCCCGTGAAGAGGGAAGATCCCTATGGAGTTGTCGCGCCTCTCGGCGCACCCACCCGGGTGCGGTGGGAGCCACTCAGGGTAGCGGCGCCGCGGCCGTCCTGCAGCGTCAGGCGGGCCGTGCGACGTAGAGGAGGTCCATCGGGTCGCCCTTCAGCTCGAAGGTCTCGACCTCGCCGAACCCGGCGTCGGCCAGCGCGGCAAGGACTCCCTCGCGGCCCCACATGGTCCCCAGCCCCTCCCCCTGCTGGGCGAGGGAGACGGTCATGCAGTGGCCGAGCGACACGCCGTACATCATGGGCGCCCACGGGAGCTCCGCGCGCTCGGCGAGGGTCGGCGGGGCGCCGCTGTCGATCATGACCAGCCGGCCGTCGTCGGCGATCACCCGCCGGGCCGCGGCGAGGGCCTCGTGGGGGTGGGCGAGGTCGTGGACCACGTCGAGGGCCGCGACCACGTCCCACGGCCCCGCGGGCGGGTCGACGGCGTCGCCGCGGACGAACGTCGTGTTGGCCAGGCCGGCGGCTGCTGCGGCGTCCACGGCTGCCGCCACCGCGGTCTCGCTGATGTCGAGGCCGACGACTTGGCTGGCCGGGAAGGCCCGGCCGATCAGCATGGCCGCGTGCCCGCGACCGCACCCGATCTCGAGGACCCGGGCACCCTCCGACAGGCGGTCGGTGAGACCGGGGACCTGGGCGAGGTAGCTGTCGACGAGCAGCGCGTCGTAGCGGTCCCCGGACAGCTGGTGCATCAGCTTGTCGGTGTCGATCAGCTGCTCGTCGTAGCCGATGCCGCCGCCCTCGGTGAACACCCGCTCGAGCAGGTCGAGGGACCGGGTCGTGGCCGTGGCGATGGTCACCATGCCCGAGAGGTTGTAGGGGGTCGGGAGGGACAGCGCCGCGGCGTGGTCGGCCGGCAGCTCGACGGTCCCCGCCTGCTCGTCGGCGACGAGGACCCCCGCGGTCACCAGCAGCTCGGCCCACTCACGGCAGTACCGCGGCTGCGTGCCGGTCGCGTCGGCGAGGTCCTCGACGGTCCGCGGCGTCGCGGTCAGCGCCTCGAGCAGGCCGAGGCGGGCGCCGAGCTCGAGAGCGGTGACGGTCATCGCGCTCGAGAGGTGGCCGACCAGCTGCCGGGCGAACTGCCCGGCGGCGCGGCGGTCGATGTCCGGCGGCACGGCGCTCACCGGGCCTTGAGCGCGCGCTCGATCTCGCGCTTGGCGGTCTTCTCCGCCTTGTCGTGGCGCTTGTCGACCGTCGTCTTGCCGACGCCCTCGCCGATCAGCACCTTCGCCTTGCCGTCCTTCCAGTACAGCTTCATCGGGACGAGGGTCCGCCCCTGCTCCTGGGTGAAGGCCGCCATGTCGCGGATCTCGTGGCTGTGGGCGAGGAGCTTGCGACGGCGCTGCGGCTCGTGGTTGTTGCGGTTGCCGAACTCGTACTCGGGGATGTCGGCCATGTACAGCCACAGCTCGCCGTCCCGCACGGTGGCGAACGCCTGGGCGATGGAGGCCTTCCCGGCCCGCAGGCTCTTCACCTCCGTCCCCTGCAGCACGATGCCGCACTCGTAGGTGGTGTCGATCGAGTAGTCGAACCGGGCACGCCGGTTGACCGCGATCGTGTTCGCGTCCGCCTTCACCTTCTTGGCCATGCCGCCAACGTAGCGGCGTGGCAGGCGGTCAGGACCCCCCGGCGGCGGGCTCGTCGGTGGCGGTCCCGGCGGCGATCAGGTCGGCCAGGACGTCCTCGGCGGAGGCGAGCATCGCCGCGGCGTCCCCGGATGCGGTGACGTCGGGCTCGACGCCGACGTCCTGGATCGAATCGCCGGAGGGGGTGAAGTACTCCGCGGTGGTGAACTTCACCCCGGCGCCCTCGGACAGGTCCTGGATGGTCTGGACGGTGCCCTTCCCGAACGTGGTCTGGCCCACGACCTCCGCGCGGTCGAGGTCCTGGAGCGCGCCGGCGACGATCTCGCTCGCCGAGGCGGAGTTGCCGTCGACCAGGACGACCAGCGGCAGGTCCGGGGCGACGGTGGTGCCGCTGACCCGGTGCTCGGTCGTGCCGAGGTTGCTCTCGACGGTGACGACCGTGCCCTCCTCGACGAACAGGCTGACCACGTCGACCGCCTCGTCGAGCAGACCACCCGGGTTGCCCCGCAGGTCGAGGACCACGCCGGGCACGCCCTGGTCGGCGAACGTCCGCAGCTCGTCGGTCAGCTGCTCGGCCGCGTGCCGGGTGAACTGGGCCAGCCCGACGTAGCCGTAGCCGGAGTCGAGGATCCGCCCGGCGACCGTCGGCAGGTCGATCTCGCGCAGGGTCAGCGTGAGCTCGCGGGGCCCGGCGTCGCCGGAGTCGAGGCCGATCGTGCGCGTCTGCCCCTCCTCCCCCGCGATGAGCTCGACGACGTCACCGGAGGTGGTCTCCTCGGTCGTCGTGTCGGTGCCGTCGACGGAGGTGATCCGCTCGCCGGCCATCACCCCGGCCTCCTCGGCAGGCGATCCGGGGATCACGCCGGTGATGTAGACCCCGTCGGTCTGCTCCTCGATGGTGACGCCGACGCCGACGAACTCGCCGTCGAGGTCGGCGTTCAGCTGCTCGTAGCGCTCCGGGTCGTAGTAGACGGCGTAGGGGTCGTCGAGGGTGCCGAGCAGGCCGTCGATGGCGCCGGACACGAGCGCGTCGGGATCGGGGTGGTCGACCGCGTCCTCGGTGATGGCCTCGTACAGCAGCTCGACGTTGGTGAACTCGTCCGGCAGGTCGGGTTCTGCTGCCTGGGCGCCGACCCGGAAGCCCATGATCCCGGTCCCCCCGATGAGGAGCATCACGATCCCGGCCGCGAGCGCCGAGGTGAACTCCCCGGAGCGGAGAGGGGAGGGGCGTGCGGCGGCGGCGCTCGGCGGCGGGGTGGTCGGCTCGTCCATCGTCTCGCCCACAAGCCTGCCAGCGCGCGACGCGCACGCCGGGGACCTTCCGATGTCTTTACCGCTAGATGTAGCCGCGCGGGTTCGTGGGCGACCCGTTGACCCGGACCTCCCAGTGCAGGTGGGGGCCGGTGGAGTAGCCGGTGGAGCCGACGTAGCCGATGACCTGGCCCGCCGAGACGCTCTGGCCCACGCTGGCTGCGAGGCTCGACTGGTGGCCGTAGAGGGTCGCGATGCCCCCGCCGTGGTCGATGATGATGCAGTTGCCGTAGCCACCCCGCCAGCCGGCGAAGATCACGGTGCCGGCGCCGGCGGCCCCGATGGGCGTGCCGGAACCGGCGGCGATGTCCATGCCGGCGTGCAGGCGGCGGGCACCGGAGATCGGGTGGACCCGGTAGCCGAACTCCGAGGAGATCCGCCCGCCGACCGGCATGATGAACCGCCCGCCGGTGGCGACGCCCGCTGACCCGCCCGGGCTCGAGGAGGTCGATCCGCCGCCGGCGGAGCCGGCCTGGGCGAGCGCCTCCTGCTGGGCGGCGGCCTCCGCCGCGGCGGCTGCGGCGGCGGCGAGCTCCTGCTCGATGCGGGCGGACTCGGCCTCGAGGTCGGCGACGAGGGCGTCCGCGGCGTCCCGGTCCGCCTCGATCCCCGCCAGGACGGTGCGCTTCTCCTCCGCCTGGGCCTCGACCTGGGCGACCACGGCGGCCTGGGCGTCGACGAGCTCGGCGACCCGGTCGCGCTCGGCCTGCGCGGCCTCGCGGTCGGCGTCCTGCTGGCCGCGGAGCCGCTCGAGCTCGGCCTCGTCCGCCTCGATGCGGCGGCGGAGGACGTCGATCTCCTCGTAACCCGCCCGGTCGCGGGACACGATCGCCTGCAGGTAGGTGCTCGCCTGCGCGAACTCCGCCGCGTTCCGGGCGTTGAAGACCGGCAGGGTCTGGTCCGCCCGGGCGGAGATGTAGGACTGGCGGACCCGGGACTCGTAGGTCTGCTCCTGGCGGTCCAGCTGGTCGCGGGTGTCGGCGAGCCGCTGCTCCGTGGCCTCGAGCTCGGCGGTCGTCGCGGCGAGGATCCGCTCCCGGTCGTCGAGCTCCCCCTGGGCGGTGGCGAGCTCGGCGCTCAACGCGTCGAGCTCGGCCTGCAGCGCCTGCTGCTCGGCGAGGATCGCGTCGAGCTGGTCGAGCTGGGCCTGCCGCTCGCCGTCGAGGCGCTCCCGTTCGGCCTCGGCCTCGTCGATCTGGGACTCGACCTCGTCGAGGTCGGACTGCGATTGGGCGTCCGCGGGCAGGGGGAGGGACGCGGGCAGCAGCACAGCCGCCAGCGCGAACGCGGTCAGGAGTCGCTGCCATGCGGGCATGGGCGTGCGACGTCGGGGGGGAAGCACCGTCATCACGGTCGCGCAACGGTAACAACTCCTGCGCCCGGAAGTGGTGAACCTCCGTACACCTCGATCGGAGGTCGAGGGTTCTAGACCGCCAGCCCCGGGAGGGGCGTCAGACGGCCAGGAAGCGGCGGAGGGCAAGCACGCTGACGACGGCGCCGACGAGGATCGAGCCGATCAGGAGGAGCGGGAAGATCGCGACGACGTCGGCGGTGCCGATGAACGGCAAGAAGCCGATCGCCTCGCGGAGGTCCCCGACGTAGAAGCGCATGCCGGCCAGCAGCAGGAGGAACGCGGCGACCGCGCCCACGCTGGCGGTGGCGACGCCCTCCATCACGAACGGCAGCCGGATGTACCAGTTCGTGGCGCCGACGAGCTTCATGATCGCGGTCTGCTCACGCCGGGCGAACGCCGTCAGTCGGATCGTGGTGGCGACCAGCGAGATGGCGGCCAGGGCGATCAGCACCGCGACGTACAGCACGAACTCGCGGATCTTGCCCATGATCGTGAAGAAGTCGTCGAGGATCTCGCGCTGGTCGCGGATCTCGTCGATGCCCGGCCGTCCGCTGAACAGCGAGGAGATGACGCCGAACTCCTCGGGGTCGGTCAGCTGGACGCGGAACGACGCCGGCAGCACGTCGGGCGAGAGGTCCTGGAGGATCAGGGGGTCGTCGGCGAACAGCTCCTGGGCGTTCGCGAACGCCTCCTCCTTCGACTCGTAGACCACGTCGGCGACCACCGGCTGGGCCCGCAGGTCGGCCTCGAGCGCCTGCTGCTGGTCCGGGGTGATCGCGTCGGCCAGGAAGATGGAGACCTCGACGTCCTCGTAGAGGACGTCCTGGGCCTTCGCGACCTGCCGCTGGACCAGCAGGCTGGCGCCCACCATGGTCACCGTCACCGTGACGGTCAGGATCGTCGCGATGGTCATGAGCAGGTTGCGGCGCAGGCCGATCCCGACCTCGCCGAACAGGTAGCGCCAGCGTGCAGGCATCGGCGCTACCCCGCGTACCCGTAGGTGCCGCGCACCTGGTCGCGGACCATGTGGCCGTTCTGCAGCTCGACGACGCGCTTGCGCATCGAGTCGACGATGTGGCTGTCGTGGGTCGCCATCAGGATCGTCGTCCCCGCCCGGTTGATCTGGTCGATCAGCTTCATGATCCCGACCGAGGTCTCGGGGTCGAGGTTCCCCGTGGGCTCGTCGCACAGCATGATCCGCGGCCGGTTGACGATGGCGCGGGCGATGGAGACGCGCTGCTGCTCACCGCCGGACAGCTCGTTCGGCATCGCGTCGTGCTTGTGGCTGAGGCCGACGACCTCGAGCGCGTCCGGCACGTCGACGCGGATCTGGGCCGGCGTGTGCCCGATGACCTCCTGGGCGAAGGCGACGTTCTCGTAGACCGTCTTCGACTCGAGCAGCTTGAAGTCCTGGAAGACGCACCCGAGCTCGCGGCGGAACGCCGGCACCCGCCAGGGCCGCATCCCGTTGAGCTTCTTGCCGGCCACGACGATCTCGCCGTCGTCGGGCTCGACGTCCTTCAGCAGCAGCTTGATGAACGTGCTCTTCCCCGACCCGGAGGCGCCGACGAGGAACACGAACTCGCCCTTGCCGATCTCGACGGAGACGTCCTCGAGGGCGTGGATGGTCTTCTTGTACGTCTTGGAGACGTGCGCGAATCGGATCATGGGGTGTGGGGCCCGGTCGGGGGAAGGGCGCGTGAGGAGGGGTGCGTGCCGGAGGGCCTCGGAGGCCGAAGGTAACACCGGGACCGCGCGCCGGCCGTCAGGCCAGCCCTGCCCGATCGTCCCCGCTCCTCCTCACCCGGCATAGGCTGCGGGCATGGCCGAGATCATCGTGCGGGGTCGGGCCGAGGCCCGGCTGGACCCGACCGAGGCGTCGCTGACCATCACGGTCCAGGCGCGGGCGGCGGGCAGCCAGTCGGAGGCGGTCGCGCTGTGCGCCCGCCGGGCGGCCGAGGTGGACGAGGCGGTGGACGCCCGTCGCGGTGGGGTCGTCCGCCGGGCGCTGACGTCCTCGGTGCGGACCGGGCCGGAGTGGGACCACACCCCCCGGCAGGGCCGCCAGCTGCGCGGGTACGTGGCCACGCGCACCACCGACCTGGCCTGCGCGCCGGACGGTGAGGCGCTGACCGCGCTCGCCGGCGACCTCGCCGCGATGGTCGACGTGCAGGTCGCCGGGCCGCGGTGGTCCGTCGCCGCCGATGCGGAGGGGTGGGACCGGATCCGCGCCGCAGCCGCGGTCGACGCGCGACGGCGTGCCGGCGCCTACGCCGAGGGGTTGGGGCTCGCGGTCGGACGGGTGGTGTGGCTGTCCGAGCCCGGTCTCCGCGGCGACGACGGACCCCAGCGGCGCGGGGCGACGTTCCAGGCCGAGGCCATGATGAGCCGGTCCGCCATGGCCGACGGCGGCGACGAGGAGCCCCTCGTGGTGCGGATCGTGCCCGAACCCGTGGCCGTGGTCGTCGAGCTGGAGGCCGCCTTCGACCTGGGCTGATCACCCGCCCGGGTCCCTGTCCACGCCTGGGTGGTGTGTCAGGCCGTCCGGATGTGCAGTTCGGCCGTTCCCGTGGCTCAACTGCACATCGTGGCGGGCGAGACGGGTCAGAGGTGTTCGCGGAGCCAGGCGATGTCGTGGGCGACGTCGGGGGTCTCGCAGATCACCGGCGCGGCGGCCGTCCGGACGGCCTCGAGGATGCGGTCGACCGGGATCTGGCCCCTGGTGAGGGACTCGTGGCGATCACGGCTGGACCCGCGCTCGTCGCGGGAGTCGTTGCAGTGGACCAGGTCGACCCGGCCCGTGATGTCGATGACCGCCTCGACCGCCTCCACGACGTCCTGGCCGGCGGACCAGGCGTGGCAGGTGTCCAGGCAGAACCCGGGACCGAGGTCACCGACGACCTCCCACAGCTGCCGGATCGACTCGAGCTCCCGCGCGACGGAGTTGTCGCCGCCGGCGGTGTTCTCGATCAGGACCGGCACCTCGGAGTCCAAGCGGTCGAGCGCCTTGCGCCACCGGTCGTACCCGGCGCTGACGTCCTCGTCGCCGGTGACCGTGCCACCGTGGACGATGACCGCGGCCGCCCCGATCGCCGCCGCGGCATCGCAGTGCTGCTGGAGGATCTTCCGCGAGGGGATCCGGATGCGGCTCTCCGCCGACGCGACGTTGACCAGGTAGGGGGCGTGGACGTAGATCGGCAGCTCGGCGGTGCGTAGCTCGTCGGCGTCGTCGCGCGCGGGCGGGGCCTTCCAGCCCTGCGGGTCGCCGAGGAAGATCTGGACGCAGTCGGCATCGATGCGAGCGGCGGTCTCGAGCGGGCGGTCCGGGCCGATGTGGGCGCCGATGGCGGGTGCAGCGGTGGACATGGCTCCATGCTGGCACGCCCCTGCGACGGCCCGCCCCGGCCTGGCTCGGCCCCCTACCGTGGCAGCCGGACCCGACGGAGGAGGCGCGGAGGTGGCTGAGCGCAGGTACGCCGGTGCCCGCTGGGAGTCCTGGATCGACCGGACGCTCCGCGAGGCGCAGGCGCGGGGGGAGTTCGACGACCTGCCCGGGGCCGGCAAGCCGATCGCCGACCTGGGCCGCCAGCGCGACGACGACTGGTGGGCGCGCCGGAAGCTCGAGGACGAGGGGCTCACCTACGTCCCCCCGGCCGTGCAGCTGCGCAAGGACGTCGAGCAGGCCCGCCTCGCGATCGACGTCGCCCGGACCGAGGAGGACGTCCGCCGGATCATCGCGGAGATCAACGAGCGCATCATCGCGGCCAACCGCCTCGGCCTGCCGGGTCCGCCCTCGACGTCGGTGCCACTCGACCTCGAACGGCACCTGGACCGGTGGCGCGCGCGCCGTGAGGGCGGCGCGGGGGCGTAGCCGACGGCGGTACTCTGCGCGCTCCGAACGACGACGTAGAACGACGACGTTGAACGACGACCCAGGAGCGACGGGCGGAGCCCGACGGGGAGATCCGCATCGGCGACCGCGACCGCCAGCAGGTCCAGGACCGGCTGCGGGAGGCCTACGGCCAGGGCGCGCTGTCGACCGACGAGTTCGAGGAGCGCCTCGACGTCGCGATGCGCGCCCGGACGCGGGCCGAGATCGCGCCGCTCGTCCGCGACCTGCCGGTCCCGGCGCCCCCTGACTCCGCTCCCGCGTCGCGGGACGCCGCACCGGTCGCCTCCTCCGGGTGGGTCGGCACGGCCGCCGGGTGGCTGGTGGCCGCCGCCGCGGTGGTCGCCATCGGACTGGGCGTCGCCTCGGCGGACTCGGTGAGCATCTTCAGCTCGTCGACCGTCACCCCGGCCCCCGGCGAGGACATCACCGTGTTCAGCGTGTTCGGCTCGACGGAGGTCGTGGTCCCCGAGGGCTCCGCAGCCGACAACGGCGCGATCGCCATCTTCGGGTCCGCCGAGTGCCAGCAGGCGTGCACCGGCGCCGCCGACGCGGACGACGTCGAGGTCGACGGTTTCGTCCTCTTCGGCTCCGTCGAGATCACCGGCGGGTAGTCGGGCGGCTGATCCGCCCGCGGGATCAGATCGGCTTGATCGCGTCGAACGGGGTCTTGCAGTCCCGGCAGGTGTGGGTGGAACGGCACGGCGCGGCCCCGAACGGGGAGTCGGCCCGGGTGTTCCGGGACCCGCACCACGGGCAGCGGACGCCCCCGATCGACAGGAGGGTCTGCCCCGACCCCGGCGGGGCGATGCCGGACTCGGCGAGCGCCTCACGGCCCTCGGCGGTGATCCGCTCGGGCCCCCAGGAGAGGTCGCGCCGCCAGCGGACCGTCGCGGCCCGCACCCCCTCCACCGCGGTGGCCGCCGCCTCGACGTCGTGGCCGATGTAGGCGGTCGCCGGGCAGCCGGTGAACGTCGGCATGACCTCGATCTCGGCCACCCCGTCGCGCACCTGCACGTCGACGACCATGCCGAGGTGCCCGATCGTGACGACCGGCATCTCCGGATCGGGGACCGCCGACACGGCATCCCGCACGGCATCGACCACGTCGACCAGCTCCGCTCCCACCATCACCAGCTGGCTCCCGGGTGCTCGCGGAACAGCGCGGTCATCTCGGCCCACATCGGCTCGAAGGCCTCGGTGTGCCGTCCGGCGCGACCCCCGAGCCCGCCGTCGAGGTCGATGGCATCCAGCGCTCCCCCCAGCCCGAAGGTGCGGTAGTCCTCGGCCAGGCGCTCGCGCCACGGGTCGACGAGCGACGACGTCGGGGCCGGCAGGGTGCCGTCGGCGACCAGCGCCTCCTCCCCCTCCACCGCCTCGAACAGCCCGCCCACCTGGCCGAGCACCGCGCGGGCAGCGGCCTCGACCCGCCCTCGCCCGTCGGCCGGGCCGTCGGCGACGCGGCTGAGCCAGGCCCGGGCGTGGGCGCGGTGCAGGCGCTCCTCGCGCAGCACCGGGCCGAGGACCCCGCTGATCGTGGCGTCGCTCGACTCGGTCAGCGCCTCGAGGCGGAGGTGGTCGAACAGGTCGTAGGCGTGCTGGCGGACGAGGGTGAAGGCCCAGTCCCCCGGCTCGGCCTCGAGGAGGGTGGCGTGGCGGTACGCCCCCGGCTGGCGCCCGAACGCGAGGGTGTCCTCGTCCTGGCCGGTCAGCTCCTCGGCGACGCCGTAGAAGATCGCCGCGTGGCCGATCTCGTCCTGGGCCAGCGAGCTGAACGCGAGGTCGGCCTCGAGGGTCGGGGCGACGCCGGTCCAGTGGCTGTGGCGGTGGCCGATCATCAGCTCGTCGTCGGCGATGCTCAGCACCAGCGCGAGGCGCGGGTCGTCGGCCTCGGACCACCCGGCGCGGGTCGCGCGGGGGACGTTGGTCATCCGCTCGGTGGTGCTCATGTCGGGACCCCCGCGCCCGGCCGCACGCCGTCGACCCGGACGCCGAGCTCGGCGATGCGCTGCTCGGCCTTGCGGCGCTTCGGCCCGAGCGGGTAGCCGGCGGAGGTGCGGTAGGACTTGTCGGTGTGGGCGATCACGTCGGCGGGGTCGGTGACGGTGACGATCTCGCCGCCGTCGTCGATCGCGCAGTTGACCCCCTCGCCGTGGCGGAAGAACGAGTGGAGGGCGAAGCCGAGCGCCATCTCGCGGTCCGGGGCGTGGACGTAGCCGACGGTCTCCCAGTCCGAGTCCTCCCGGCGGCGCTGCAGGACGGGGTAGCGGGCCATCAGGTCCGCCCGCCCGAGGCGGCGACCGGCGACTCGAGGCGTGGCAGGTCCATGACCTCGCGGGCCCAGGCGTTCGCGTCGCTCATCCAGATCCGCCAGCTCAGCCGGGTCGCGGTCATCGGTCCGTTCCCCCGGGCGACCTCCCGCAGCTCGTCCCACGACGGCTCGGTCCAGATCCAGGTGTCGGCGTCCGGGTCGTAGCGCAGGTCCGGGTCCGGGACGGTGATGCCGAGGTCCCACAGCTTCGGCACGTACCGGTCGAAGAACCGCTGGCGGAGGGTCTCGTTGGTCTCGGTCTTGATCCGCCAGAAGAGCAGCCGGTCCTTCTCGGCCGGCGTCTTGGGGCCGAAGAAGTGCATGATCGGCGTCCACCAGCGGTCGACGGCCTCCTGCAGCATCTCCCGCTGCGCGGCGGTGCCTGACGCGAGCTCGAGCAGCAGGTCCTCGCCGTGGCGCTGGTGGAAGCTCTCCTCGGCGCAGACCCGCTTCATCACGCGGGCGTACGTGGCCAGCGACGTCGTGAGCAGGGCGGTCTGGGTGATGATCGCCGCGCCGTCCACCAGCGAGCCGATCACCGCCACGTCGCCCCACGACCGTGTCGGGTAGTGGAAGACGTTGTGGAACTTGGTCCGGCCGGCCAGCAGGTCGCTCAGCATGTCCGGGCGGGGCTTGCCGAGGTCCTCGGCCACCCGGTAGATCATGTGCCCGTGGCCGACCTCGTCCTGCACCTTGGCGGTGAGGGACATCTTCCGCCGGAGGGTGGGGGCCCGGGCGATCCACTCGCGTTCGGGCAGGGCGCCCATCATCTCGGAGTTCGCGTGCATCTCGATGAACTTGATCGCGAGCTGCCGGTACTCGTCGGGCATCCAGTCGTCGGCCTCGACCTGGCCGCCGGACTGGACGTGCTCCACGAACGCGGCGGTCCGCGCCTCGAGGTCGGGGTCGGCGACGGTCGTCATTGGCCCTCCACAGGTGTTACAGGATTCCCTCGGCTCTGCGTCCAACCGTAACACGTCATCCTCGGGAAGGGGAGCGAACCGCCCTTGGGTGCGGCCACCGCTCCCACCGGCGGGCCCCGCACCCACCGCGAACGAACCGCGACCACCTGGGTGCGGCCACCGCTCCCACCGGCGGGCCCCGCACCCACCGCGAACGAACCGCGACCACCTGGGTGCGGCCACCGCTCCCACCGGCGGGCCCCGCACCCACCGCGAACCAACCGCGACCACTTCGGCGCCCATCGGTGGCGTTAC
Organism: Euzebya sp.; assembly: GCF_964222135.1. Taxonomy (NCBI): domain Bacteria; kingdom Bacillati; phylum Actinomycetota; class Nitriliruptoria; order Euzebyales; family Euzebyaceae; genus Euzebya; species Euzebya sp. Next base: position 135,706 of record NZ_CAXQBR010000003.1, on the reverse strand, counting down.
CGGGCTGCGCTACCTCGCCGCGCCGATCGCCTCCAACCCCCCATCGGAGACCCGGTCGGGGGCGCCCACGACCGTGACGGCCTGCCGGCCCGACAGCGCGGCGCGGGTCGGCTCGTTCACCTCGTCGGCCGAGGGGCCGGTCAGGAGGAGGGGTCGCAGCAGGGTCGCGGCGACGGTGCCCTCGATCCAGCCGTCGTCGGTGCCCTCGACCTGCGGGTCGTCCACCCACCCCTGGACGACCGTCGCCGCGGCGGGGTCGTCGCCGAACGCCGGCGCGATGACCGCGGCGGTGTGCGCGCGGGTCGGGCCGGCCAGCCGCCCGTCGGCGCCGGCGGACTCGGCGACCGCGTCGTCGATGACCGCATCCCCGCCGAGCACCAGGACCTCGACCTCGCCGGCGGCGTCGAGGAACTCCCCGGCCGCGGGCGACAGCGCCCCGCCGTCGGTCAACAGGATCGGGACCGCGCCGTCGGCCCCGCTGGTCGCCGCGGCCAGGGCCGCCCCGGCGATCGCGTCCGGCCAGGTGCCCGCCGCCGCCAGCAGCACGGTCGCCGGGTCGCCGTACAGCGCCACGGCCTCCTCGGCGATCCGCGCCGCGGTGGCGGTCCGCTCCTCCCCGCCCAGCCGGATCGGCAGGAGCTCCAGGTCGGCGACGGCGTCCTCGACCGCCGGCGCGACCGCCGCAGTGCCGCCGGCCAGGTACACCGTCGCACCCGGCGGCAGCACGCGGACGAGCTCGTCGGCGACGGCGGCGGGCAGGGTCCCCCCCTCGCCGCCCGGCACGTAGAGGAGCGGGCCGCCGGCCAGCAGCGGGCCGGCGGCCAGGCTGTCGGCGAACGCGTCGTCGCGGCCGAGGACCGCGTGCAGGGCCGCGGTCCCGTCGGCGCCCGCGTCGTCGAAGGTGGCGGTCGAGACCGCGACGGACAGCCCGACCGGGTCGTCGCCCGCGATGCGCTGGACGGCGCCGCCAGCGCGTGCCGCCCCGGCGCTGCCGAGGGCGATGAGGACGGCGACCACGAGCAGTGCGGTGGCGCGGTTCGGCACGGGAGCTCCCGACGTCGGGGACGGATCGAGGTGACCCTAGACCCTGCAGCTGGCCGCGGTGGCGGTCAGCTCGACAGCGCGGCCCGGACCCGCTCGGCGACGGCCGGGATCCCCCCACCGACCGGGACCGCGGAGAGGGCCGCCGCGCGCTCGACGTCGAGGCCGCCCACGAGCAGGTGGTCGAGCAGCAGTGACGCCTCGACCCCGGAGGCGCCGGTCACGGTGTGGCTGTCGAGCGCGGTCACCTGGCAGTGGTCCTCGGCCAGCGCCTCGGCCACGGCCCGCGCGACCGGTGCGGTCGGGCCGGCGCCGAGGACGAGCCCGTCCCGGCCGCGGTGCAGCACCCGCTGCTCGCCGAGGACCAGCGGCGCAGGCGCCGACCCCGAGGCCGGCGTGCGCTCGGGGAGGAACAGCACGGTGGTGGTCGACGACGACAGGCCGCCGACGAGGAGGACAGGCAGGTCGTCCTCCCAGCCGGGCTGCATGACGTCGAGGGCGGCCCGGTGGGCGAGGGCCAGGTGGGCGGGGGTCTCGCTGACCGCCAGGACACCCGCCTCGGCACGGACGGCCAGCTCGACCACCTCGGGCTCGAGCACCGTGACCGCATCCCCCCCGCCCCGGACGATCCCCTCGGCGATGGACAGCCGCGCCATCAGCGGCGGGACGGTCAGGACGCGGTCAGGCCACACCTCGGCGAACCACGCCGCCGGGCCGATGTCCGCGCCGGTGATGACGACGAGGTTCGGGCGCTCCCCGGCCAGGCGCACCAGGACGTCCCCGAACGAGCCGGCCGCCGGCGGGGCGGTCCCGCCCCGGTCGTCGCGGGCACCCGCGCTCCGCTCAGCCATGGCGGACGGGGTCCTCGCGCGTCGCGAGCACGACCGCCGCGGTGTGCTCGGCCGCCGCGCTCGCGTGGTCGAGCGCGGACAGCACCGACCACGCGTCGTCGTTGTCCGCCGCGTGGACCGAGAGCCCGCAGGCGGTCAGCAGGCCGGCGGTCCGCTCAGCCGCTGAGGACGGGCCGACGACGATCGGGGTCAGCCGGACCGCCGGCAGGTCCGCGAGCACGGCCGCGGTCTCGAGGGTGCGGCCGTGCTGCAGCGCCCCCAGGCGCAGCAGGCACCAGGTGCGACCGCCCGCCGTCCGCCGGTGGCGGGTCACCGCGATGCCGTAGGCGATGCCGAGCGCCGCCGTCTCGTCCGCTCTGACCCACCCGTCACGGGCGCGGCCGACCGCACGCCCGGCCAGCACGACCGCGTCCGCCGGCGCGTGCACCCCACCGGCGACGCCGTCGTGGTGGAGCGCGGCCAGGGCCATCCCGCCCGGACCCCGCAGGCGCTCCCCCGCCGCCTGCACCTCGGTGGGCCGCACGGCGTCGAACAGGCTGCGCCGCGCGGATCCGACGACGCGGAGGTGGGCGTCAGTCGTCGCCACCGACCCCCTCCGCCGGCCCGTCGCCGCGGGCCTGCCACTGCAGGTAGGCGGTCATGAACTCGCCCAGACCACCGTCGAGGACCGCCTGGGTGTTGCCGGTCTCGTGGTTCGTCCGGTGGTCCTTCACCATCTGGTAGGGGTGCAGGACGTAGGAGCGGATCTGGCTGCCCCACTCGACCGAGCGCTGCTCGCCGCGCACCTCGGCCAGCTCCGCGGCGCGCTTCTCGCGCTCCAGCTGGGCCAGGCGGGTCTTCAGCAGCGCCATCGCCGTGGCCTTGTTCTGCAGCTGGGACCGCTCGTTCTGGCAGCTGGTGACGATGCCGGTCGGCAGGTGGGTGATCCGCACCGCCGAGTCGGTGGTGTTGACCCCCTGCCCGCCGGGGCCGGACGAGCGGTACACGTCGATCCGCAGGTCCTCGTCGTCGATCTGGACGTCCTCCTCCGCCTCGTCGAGCTCGGGGATGACGTCGACGGACGAGAAGGCCGTGTGCCGCCGGGCCTGGGAGTCGAACGGGCTGATCCGCACCAGCCGGTGCACGCCGTGCTCGCTGCGCAGCCAGCCGTACGCGCGCTGGCCGCGGACGGCGAAGGTCGCGGAGCGGATGCCGGCCTCCTCCGCCCACTGCGTCTCGTACAGCTCGACGGCGAAGCGGTGCTCCTCGGCCCAGCGGCGGAGCATCCGCCACAGCATCTCCGCCCAGTCCTGGCTGTCGGTGCCACCCGCGCCGGCGTGGACGGTGACGACCGCGTCGCGGGCGTCGTACTCACCCCCGAGCAGCACCCGGATCTCGAGCTCGGCGAAGTCGCCGCGCAGGTCCTCGAGCGCCGCCGCGACCTCGTCGGCGGAGTCCTGGTCGTCCTCCTCCTGGGCGAGGAGGTTGAGGGTCTCGAGATCCTCGAGCCGCGCGGCGAAGTCGTCGTGGACCTTCACGTCGTCCTCGACGGCCGAGAGCTCCTTCGTCACCTTCTGCGCGCGGGCCTGGTCGTCCCAGATCGAGGGGTCAGCCGCCTCGATGTGCAGCTCGGCCAGCCGTGCGCGCTTGGTGTCCAGGTCAAAGGTACTCCTTGACCTCGGCGAGCTTGCGCCGGTAGTTCGCGAGTGCGTCGGAGTGATCGGTAGCCATGTCGTCGTCGAAGGCTAGCGGGGCGGCGTCACCCCGTGCGGCGGTCCCTCGACGGGCCTCCGGTGACACCACGTGGGTAGAGTGGCCCCCACCACGAGGAGGGTCAGATGACGCCGCTCATTGATGCGACCGAGATGTACCTGCGCACCGTGTGGGAGCTGCAGGAGGAGGGGGTTCCCGCGTTGCGGGCGCGCCTGGTCGAGCGCCTCGGCGTGTCCGCGCCGGCGGTCAGCGAGACCGTGGCCCGGCTGCAGGACGACGGGCTCGTGATCCTCGACGCCGACCGGCGCGTCCAGCTGACCGAGCGGGGCCGGCACCTGGCCGCCAGCGTGATGCGCAAGCACCGCCTGGCCGAACGGCTCCTGACCGACGTGATCGGGCTCGACTACGAGCTGGTCCACACCGAGGCGTGCCGCTGGGAGCACGTCATCTCCGACGAGGTCGAGCAGCGGCTGATCCAGGTCCTCGGCGAACCCGACACCTCCCCGTACGGCAACCCCATCCCCGACGGCGACGCGACGCAGGTCTGGACCGACTACGTCACCGCCCGACAGGCCGCTGCCGCCGGTCAGAGCGGCACGATCACCCGGATCTCCGAGCGCCTGCAGTACGACGTGGACCTGATGCGCGAGCTGCACGCCGCGGGGGTGCTCCCCGGGGCGCTGGCCTCCTGCGCGGTCCAGGGCCCCGACGTGGTGCTGACCATCGACGGCGCCACGGTCACGCTGTCACCCGACGCAGCCGAGCTGGTGTGGCTGGCGACCAGCTGACCCCCCAGGCGCACGAGGTGCCCGTCGAGAGCCCGAGCGTCAGCCACACCCACGTCCTGCACATCCGCGCAGGTGCGGATCTGGGTGCGGTCGAGGCCGCCCTCGCCGCCGGGGGCGGGCAGGTCGTCACCGTGCCGGCCCTCCGCCGCCCCGCGCCCGAGGGCACGGTGGCCGTCGCCGTCCGCGCGGCGTCGGTGGACCACGCCGCCCGCCTGGTCGAGCTGGTCGCCGGGCTGGCGGACGTCGAGGTGGCCGCGGACGTCGACGTGGTCGCCGAGCGCCACGACGGCGGCAAGCTGCGGATCACGGCGACGTCGGAGGTCCGTGACCTGACCGACCTCGCGTTCGTCTACACCCCCGGCGTCGCGCGGCCGTGCCTCGACATCGCCGAGGACCCCGAGCGCGCGTACGAGTTGACCATCAAGCGGAACGCGGTGGCGGTCGTCAGCGACGGGTCGGCGGTGCTCGGCCTCGGCGACATCGGCGCGCTGGCGGCCATGCCGGTCATGGAGGGCAAGGCCATCCTGCTGCGCGACCTCGCCGGCGTGGACGCCTACCCGATCTGCCTGGACGAGCGCGACCCCGACCGGCTGGTCGACATCATCGCCGCCCTGTCGACGGGGTTCGGCGGGATCAACCTCGAGGACATCTCCGCGCCGCGCTGCTTCGAGGTCGAGGGCAAGCTCCGCCGCCGTCTCGACATCCCGGTCTTCCACGACGACCAGCACGGCACCGCGGTCGTGGTGCTCGCCGCCCTGATCAACGCCGCGGCCGTGGTCGGCAAGGACCTGGCCGACCTGCGGGTCGTCGTGCAGGGCATCGGCGCGGCGGGGATCGCGGTGGCCAACCTGCTGATGGCCGCGGGGGTGCGCGACCTCGTCGGCGTGGACCAGGACGGCATCGTCACCGCGCGCCGCAAGGAGGCGCGCGACCCGATCTTCCGCCGCTTCGGCAAGCAGACCAACCCGCGCGAGCTCACCGGGGCGAAGGAGGTCGCCCTGCGCGACGCCGACGTGTTCATCGGGCTGTCGGCGGGGAACACGCTGAGCCTGGCCCAGCTGGAGCTGATGTCGCCGGACCGGATCGTCTTCGCGATGGCGAACCCGACGCCCGAGATCGACCCGGTCCTGGCCCGCGAGCACGCCGCGGTCGTGGCCACCGGCCGCAGCGACTTCCCGAACCAGATCAACAACGTCCTGTGCTTCCCCGGCCTGTTCCGGGGGCTGCTCGACGTCCGCGCGTCCAACGTGAACGACGAGGTGTCCCTGGCGGCGTCCCGCGCGATCGCCGGGATCGTCGCCGAGGACCTGACCGCGGACTGCATCATCCCCTCCCCCCTCGACCGCCGGGTCGTCCCGGCCGTGGCGCGGGCGGTGGCCGAGACCGCGGCGCGGACCGGAGTGGCCCGGACCTGATGCCTGACCCGCGCCGCGCGGTGGTCCGCCAGCACGTCGCCTCCCTCGATCCGGTGGATGCCCGCGAGGCGGCGTCGATCGACGAGGTGCTCGCCGGGCTGGACGATCTGCGGGCTCCCTTCGACCGGGGCGACGAGCCGGCGCACGTCACCGGCAGCGCGCTGGTGCTGGGCGAGCGGGGGATCGTGCTGCTGCACCACAGGCGGCTCGGGCTGTGGGTGCAACCCGGCGGGCACGTCGATCCGGGCGAGTGGCCCCATGAGGCTGCCCTCCGGGAGGGTGAGGAGGAGACGGGCCTCGTGCTCCGCCACCCCGACGGCGGACCGCTGCTGCTGCACGTCGACGCCCACGACGGCTGCCCCGGCAGGCGCCACCTGGACCTCCGGTACGTGCTGTGGTCCGACGGGGCGGACCCGACCCCTCCCCCGGGTGAGTCACAGGCCTGCCACTGGTTCGGCTGGTCGGCCGCGGCGGACATCGCCGACCCGGGGTTGCGCGGGGTGCTCAGCCGAGCACGCGCAGTGGCGGCAGCGGGTGCGCACGCTCCGTGATCGCGGGATCTCGCAGCGGTTCGGGATGGTGTGGACGACGGCTGGGGGCCATGATGGGCAGATGTCCGAACGTCGTCTCGACGCGCTGGACCTGCCCTTGGCGGCGCCAGGTCCAGGCGCAGTGGCCCCGGCGCGTCGCGGGCGGCTCGACGAGCTGACCCCGCGGGCACGGCGGCGCCTGGCCCGACGGGCTGACGCGCTCAGACGCCGGGACGTGCTGGCCTTCGAGGACCTGGCTGCGCACCTCGACGTCTCGGTCCGCCAGCTCCGCCTGCTGGCCGACGCGTGGGCGGAGGCCGGCCGGTCGGGCTTGGCCGCGCTGGGGCCTGCGGAGGCACCGGGCGATCGCGGTCTGATGTCGCGGGCGGAGGCGCTGGTCGAGGTGTGGCGGCGGCGCCACTTCCCCCTGGACGCGCTCGAGACCTCGGTGTGGCGCAACCGGATCACGGTCTGGTGGCTGGTGCCGGGCGAGGACCGGCAGGCGGGGCTGCAGCGACACCCGCTCATGCAGCTGCGCCGGACGCCCGAGGGCCGCTGGCACCTCTACCGCCGGGCGGTGCAGGGCGAGTGGTGGCCGGTCACGGTCCGCGGACGTCGCCGTCGTCAGCCGCTGTCCGCCTGCTTGGACGTCGTGCGGGTCGACGCGCTGCACCACTTCTGGGGCATCGGCGGACCGCCGGCGGACCTGGCCACGGGCGACGGGCTGCCCGACCTCCCGACGCCGTAGCCGTCCTGCTCAGAGCTTCCCGAGCCAGTCGACCAGCACCTCCGCGGTCTCGGCGAACACCTCGTCCTCGGTGCGGCCGTCGGCCTTGCGGACGCGGAAGGAGTGGTCGGCACCGGCGAGGACGTGCACCGTGGCGATCCCCTGGGGCATGTGGGTCGCGACGCACTCGCGGAGGGTCTCGGTCGGCGCCATCGCGTCCCGGCTGCCGCACACCAGCAGCGTGGGCACGGTCAACGCCGGCCAGTGGCCCACCCGCAACCGGTCCGGCTTGCCCGGGGGGTGCAGGGGGTAGGCGATGCACGCCACGCCGGCGATGCCGAGCTCGGCGGCGTCCGCCGCGGCGACCATGCTGGCGATCCGGCCGCCCATCGAGCGGCCCCCGACGACGAGGCGTCGGTCGCCGCCGAGGTGGGGACGGAGGCCGACGATGACGTCGCGCCACGCCGACTCGAGCCGCGGCGCGGGGTCCGGCCGCTTCCGCCCCGATTCGGTGTAGGCGAAGTTGAACAGCGCGACGGCCGCGCCGGCGGCCGCGAGGTCCGTCGCGTGGCGGTGCATGTGCCGGTGGCGCATGTCGGTGCCGGCCCCGTGGGCGAGGATCACCGCCGGCGCGGACGGGTCGTCGGCCGGCCAGACCAGCGCGGTGGTCGTCTCCACCACCTGGGGAGGGGTGAGGGGCAGGGTGACCTCGACGGGGGCTGGTGGTGGGGGGGCCATGCCACCGAGCATGCCAGCGCGACGGCCGCGGGTACGGTCGGCGCCGTCGTGAAGCGATCCCGGGTGCTCCGCCGGGCCGCGATCGTGCTGCTGTGGCTGGTCGTGGCCGCGCTCGTCTACGTCCTGGTCACCTTCGGCCAGGTCTGGTGGACCGCCCGCTCCGACGGGGCCGGCCCTGCCGACGCGATCCTGGTGCTCGGCGCGGCCCAGTACGACGGCCGGCCGTCGCCGGTGTTCGAGAGCCGGTTGGACCACGCCGCGGACCTCTACGCGGCGGGTCTCGCGCCGGTCGTGGTGGTCACCGGCGGATCGGCGCCCGGGGACACGGGCAGCGAGGCGAACGCCGCGTTCGCGTACCTCCGCGGTCGGGGCGTGCCCGAGGCGGCGATCCGGCAAGAGGTGCACGGGTTGACGTCGTACGAGTCGATCGCCGCGTCAGCCCGGTTCCTGGCCGAGGAGGGCCGCCGCCGCGTCCTGCTCGTCAGCGACGGGTGGCACCTGCGTCGGAGCCGGGCGATCGCCGAGTCCGTCGGCCTGGAGGCGGCGACGTCACCGGCACCGGGATCGCCGTACTCGACGGGGGCGGCGCTGCGGCAGATGGTGCGCGAGACCGCCGGGCTGGCCGTCGGCCGGATCATCGGGTTCCGCCGCCTCGACCGGCTCGCCGACCTCTCCGCCGACGTGGCGGGCGCGGCGCCGGGCATCTGACGGGCGGCGCTACGCCAACGCGGCCAGCAGGGCGTCGTGGACCAGGCCGTTGGACGCGACCGCGGACCCGGTCGCGATCCCCGGTGTGCCGTCGAACCCGGTCAGCCGGCCACCGGCCTCGGCGATGATCACCGGGAGCGGCGCGAGGTCCCACACGGCAGCCTCGGGATCGATCATGGCCTCGACCCGCCCGGTGGCGACGAGGGAGTACCCGTACCCGTCACCCCAGGTCCGCAGGGTGAAGGGGAAGGATCGCGCCCGCTCGCGGAGGGCCTCCGGCCACCACTCCATGCCGCTCGTCATGACGTACGCGCCGGCGAGGTCACCGACGCCGGACACCCGTGCGGGGGCGTCGTCGTGGAAGCACCCCATCCCGCGACCGGCCCAGGTCGCCTCCCCCAGCCCGGGGGTGTTGATGACCCCCACGAGGGGGCCGTCGGGGTCGTCGCAGGCCACCAGGTTGGTGAACAGCGGCACCCCGTGCACGAAGGACTTCGTCCCGTCGATCGGGTCGAGGTACCAGGTGCGACCCGAGGTGCCGGGCACGTCGTCGTGCTCCTCGCCGACGATCGCGTCGTCGGGGAAGCGCTCGGCGATCAGACGGCGGAGCAGCGCCTCCGCCTCGCGGTCGGCGATCGTCACCGGGCTCCGGTCGGCCTTGAGGTCGACGTCGAGGCCGGTGCGGAAGTGGCGCATGGTCGCCGCCCCGGCCCGGCGGGCGGCGTCGACGGCGAACTCGAGGAGGTCCTGCACGGCGGAGACCCTACCGACCCGGCACGCCGCCCGAGGCCGGCGTCGGCCGTGCCGGCTACCGTCCCCCGCGATGACGATCACCGTCCGCCCGATCCGACCCTCGGAGCACGCCCGGGCCGGGGAGATCACGGTCGCCGCCTACGACGCGATCGGCGCGGTGAGCGACGACTACCGGGTCCAGCTCGCGGACGTCACCGAGCGCGTCGCCGACGGCGCCGACGTGCTGGTCGCCGTCGACGGCGTCGAGGGGGCGGACGACCGGGTGCTCGGCACGGTCACCTACGTGGACGAGGACAACCCGCACTTCGAGAACCACGGCGCCGGCGACTGCGGGTTCCGGATGCTGGCGGTCGACACCGCCGCCCAGGGCCGCGGCGCCGGCCGGCTGCTGGTGCAGGCCTGCATCGACCTGGCCGTCGCGCGCGGCCGTCGTCGGATGGCGATCTACTCCATGGAGTGGATGCCGGTCGCCCACGGCATGTACGCGGCCATGGGCTTCACCCGCCGTCCGGACCGCGACGTCGTCTTCCCGGGCGGGGTCGGGTTCGCGTTCCAGCTCGACCTGGTCCGCGACGCCGATCGGCACTTCCCGCCCCCCGGACCGGTGCCCGACGAGCCGCCGTGGTACCTCGACGCCTGGGGGATCCAGAGCCGGGCGGCTGGGGGGACGGCGCACGACCGGGCATAGGCTGCCGGCCCATGCTCGCTGCCCTCGTCGCCGGTGCGGTCACCGGCCTGTCCCTCGAACGCCTTCACGTGCCCGGCGGCCTGATCATCGGCTCGATGGTCGGGGCCGCAGCGGTGACGCTGGTCCGGGGGGAGGGCGAGCTCATCCTCCCCCAGCCGCTGGTCAGCGCGGCGTTCATCGTGCTCGGGTGCGCGATCGGGGTGACGGTGACCCGCCAGGTCGTCGGCCAGTTCCGCCAGATCGCCGTCGGCGCACTGCTGAGCGCGGTGGCGTTCATCCTGTTCGGGCTCGCCGTCGCCGTCGCGCTGCGCTGGGTCGGCCTGGCACCCGACGGGGTCGTGCTCGCGACGTCGCCCGGCGCGCTGAGCGTCATGTCGGCCGCCGGCGCCGAGCAGGGCGTCGGCGCCCAGGTGGCGGTGTTCCACACCGTCCGGGTGGTGCTGGTGATCCTCAGCCTGCCGCTGCTGATCCGCGTCGCGGAGGTCTGAGCTCAGGTCGCCCGCGCGTTCGGCCGGGTCAACCCCTCCTGGACCACGGTGGCGACGAGTGCGCCGCTGGCGGTGAAGATCTGGCCGAGGGCCAGACCGCGAGCCGATCCGGCGCTCGGCGAGCGCATGTCGTAGAGCAGCCACTCGTCGGCGCGGAAGGGGCGGTGGAACCACATCGCGTGGTCGAGCGACGCCATCCGGAAGCGGTCCTGGCCGGGGAAGTCGCCGTGGCGCGAGACGGTCGTGCCGAGCAGGGACAGGTCGCTCATGTACGTCAGCACGCAGACGTGCAGGTGGGGGGTGTCGGGGACCGGGTCGAGGGACCGGAACCACAGCTGCAGGTGGTCCGAGCGCTCGGCGGCGACCTCGTTCGGCATCCGCACGTACCGGAGGTCGATCGAGCTCCACTCGGGGAACGGCGGCTCCCAGTCGACGCCCCAGCCGGCCAGCGTCGCCTTCAGCGTCTGGAGGTCCTCGGGACCCGGGACGTCCGGCATGGGGTCGGCGTGCTCGGGGCCGGGCTCGGCGATCTGGAACGACGCGCTCAGGTGGAAGATCGCCTTGCCCTGCTGGGTGGCGACGACGCGGCGGGTGGTGAAGGACCGGCCGTCGCGGATCCGGTCGGTGGCGTAGATGATCGGGTGGCGGGGGTTGCCCGGCCGGAGGAAGTACGCGTGGAGGGAGTGGACGGGCCGGTCGTGGTCGACGGTCCGGACCGCCGCCACCAGCGCCTGGGCGGCCACGTGCCCGCCGAAGACCCGTTGCACGTCGGTCTTCGGGGCCTCGCCGCGGTACAGGTCGACGTCGAGCGTCTCGATGTCGAGCAGGGACAGCAGCGCGGAGACCGATTCAGCCATGTGACGGACAATGGTCCCACACCGGCTGTCGACCCGCGAACGGTCAGTCGTGAGACGACCGTCGGGACATCAGGGCGAGGGGCACGGTCAGCCCGAGATCGCGACCCCGGACCCTGGCGATCCGCCGGCCGGGCTGCACCGCGTCGGTCACCGGACCGAGGGCGTCGCCGAGCAGGCGGGCGGCCTCGTCCAGGTCGGCCACGGTGATCGCGAGGCCCCAGAACGCCGTCACCTCGGGTTCGGGGTCGCCGCCGGCGACGACCTCGACGAGCAGGTCGCGGTCCACCGCCGGCACGACGAAGAAGCGCATCCGCCGCGGTCCGCCGCGCGGGTCCGCCACGGTCCGCCGAGCCTGCCAGCCCAGCTCGGCGAACGCCGCGGTGGTCCGGTCGAGGTCCGCCGAGGCGATGACCAGGTGGTCGATGCCCACGGCGGTGTTGGGATGGGCCGACGGGGTGGACAGCCAGCTCTCGGCGACCTCGGCGAGGGCCAGACCGTCCACGGGCCCGTCTGGCGGCGGGTCGAGCGCCCAGCCCGTGATGCCGGCCACCGGCCCGGTGCCGGTGCAGCGGAGGGTGAGTCCTCCGAACCGCACCTCGGAGTCGGTGACGGCGAAGCCGGCCCGGGTCCAGGCCTCCGGGTCGTCTGCCACGTCGACGGCGCGCACGCAGGCGGGTCCACGGTCGGGTCGCACCGCACCACCTTCGCACGCCGAGCGGTTGCCCGACGGCAACCCGTCGGTCAGGATCCGCTCACCGCGGGCACCGACGATCGACGTCCGCGGTCGCCGCGCAGTCCCACGAGCAGAGGCCCAGACATGCTGTCCCGTCGACGGTTCCTCCACACCGGCCTGGCTGCCGGCGCCCTGGCGCTGGCGACGTCGTCGCGCGCTGCCGACGTGGCCCTCGGGCAGGCCATGGATGCGAGCGTCCCCGCGGGCGTCGCCTACGACCCGGCGCCGTTCACCCTGGGCGTCGCGAGCGGCGACCCCCTCCCCGGCTCCGTCATCCTGTGGACGCGCATCGCGCCGGAGCCGCTGCGAGGCGGCGGTGCCGGCGAGGCGCCGGTCGAGGTGGCCTGGGTCGTCGCCGAGGACCCGCGCCTGCGCCGGGTCGTGGCGTCCGGTACGACCACCGCCCGCGCGGACTTCGGCCACAGCGTCCACGTCGACGTGACCGGGCTCGAGCCCGCGACGGTCTACTTCTACGCGTTCACCGCGCTGGGGCGGCGGTCGCGGATCGGGCGGACGAGGACCGCGCCGGCACCGGGCTCGACCGACGAGGTCAGCTTCGCGTTCGTCAGCTGCCAGGCCTTCGACGCCGCCCACTACGCGGCGTACCGGGAGGTCGTGCGCCAGCGGCCCGACTTCGTCGTCCACCTGGGTGACTACATCTACGAGGGCGGCGGGCCGGACACCTCCGCGGAGCGGGCCCACGTCGGCGCCGAACCCTTCGACCTGGCCACCTACCGGACCCGCTACGCGCTGTACAAGGGCGACGTGAACCTGAAGGCCGCCCACGCGGCCGCGCCCTTCGTCGTCACCTGGGACGACCACGAGGTCGACAACAACTACCGGGGGCTCCACCCCCAGGACGAGAACGCCGCGGAGGGCAACGACTCGCCGGAGGCGTTCAGCGCGCGCCGCCAGGCCGCCTACCAGGCGTACTACGAGCACATGCCGATCCGCCTGCCCGCCGGTCCCGCGGTGGGTGGGGACATGCAGATCTACCGCTCCCTCACGTTCGGCGACGTGATCGACCTGTCGATCATCGACACGCGCCAGCACTCCTCGGACCAGCCCTCCACGGAGAACCCGACGGTGGGCGGCGATGCGCGGGATCCGTCGAGGACGATCCTCGGCGAGGCGCAGCGGGCCTGGCTCCTCGATCGGCTGTCGTCGCGGTCAGCGGCGTGGTCCTGCATCGGCAACCAGGTGCAGGTCCACCCGATCAACGTGCCGGCGGGGCTGCCCGACGTCGTGGACGACCTGATCGCGACCATCGGCGTCCCCCTCAACGGCGAACCCGGGTTGAACGGCGACTCCTGGGACGGGTTCGTGGCCGACCGCGAGCGGCTGCTCGGGCACGTCGCGGCCGAGGGGATCCCCGACGTCGTGGTGATCACCGGCGACATCCACTCCCACTGGGTGGCGGACCTGTCCACCGACTTCGGCGACCCGACCGCCCCGGTGGTCGCCACGGAGTTCGTGGGGACCTCGGTCAGCTCCGACGGGCTGCCCGCCGGGACCAACGCCGCGGTGCGGGCGCTGCTCGCCCCCACGAACCCGCACATCCGGTTCGTGGAGGGCGAGCAGCGCGGCATCGCGCTCGTGCGCGCCACCCCGGACCGATGGCGGACGACGTTCCGGACCGTCGACGACCCCCAGGACCCCACCTCGGCGATGTCGACGCTGGCGGCGTGGGAGGTCAGCCGCGGGCAGGCCGGCGCGGTCCAGGTCGGCTGACCCCGCCCCTACCCTGGGCCGATGCCCACGCCCACCGTCCCCCCGGACCTGGATGCCGTCCGCCGCCTGCTGCGCCCGGACATGGCCGCCATCCCGTCGATCCTGGCGGCGTGGCCGCGGGGAGAGGGACCGCTCGCGGACGTGCCGCTGCTCGATCCCGGCGACGTCGCGCCGCGGGCGTTCACCGAGCTCGCCGGCACGGTCAGGGTCGCGGCGACCAGCTCGACGCTCGTCACCGTCGCCGCCCTCCTCGACCTCCCGGACGGCGGTGGCGTGCTGGTCGCCGCGATGGCGTTGAACCCCCACGACCTCGCCTCGCCGCCGGACGCCGCCCGCTCGCGGGCGGCCCTCGCGGCCGCCGGCGCCCGCCGCGACGACGTCCCCGTCGAGGTCGCCGCGCTCGTCGGGCCGCTCGAGGGCGGCGGCCCGGTCGCAGGCGTCGGCGTCGTCCGGCCGCTCGTCCTGGCCGACCCGGCGAACTTCCCCCACCCGGACGACGCGACCGCGTTCGGCACGGACCTCCGCGACGCCGCGCGGGCGGCCGTCGCCGAGGACCGCGAGGTCCTCGCGGACCTCGCCGGGAGCCCGCTGCACCCCCTCCCCGGCGACCTGGCCCGCATCTGGAGCCCCCTCTTCGAGGTCACCCGTGCCGCCACCGCCGGCCTGGCCGCGCGAGGAGCCGCCAGCGGCGGCTGACGATCGCCGCGTCTGACGGTCACCGCGGCCGCCGCCGGAGCGCGACCGGGACCGGCCGAGCCGATAGGGTGCGACGTGATGTACGACGGGCCGATCATCGACGCGCACATCCACCTGTGGGATCCGCGCACCACCCCCCGGACCGCCTCACCGCTGGTGCGGGGGCTCGGGTGGAACGAGCGGCTGCTGCGCCGGGCCGCGCAGCGGCTGGTGCCCGACGCCTCGCTGGCCTTCGTCGGCCGTCCCGACCAGGTCCTCAACCCGTACCTGCCGGGCACCTGGTGGAACGAGACCGACGGCGCCGACGTCCGCGGCTTCGTCCACGTCCAGGCCGACTGGCAGTCGAAGACGGCGATGGGCCAGGTCGAGGAGACCCGCTGGCTCGAGTCCGTGTGCGGACGCGACCTGCTGGCGCTGGTGGGCAACGCCGACCTGGCGGACCCGCGCCTCGATGCGGTCCTCGACGCCCACTGCGAGGCGTCGGGGCGCTTCCGCGGCATCCGCGACTACCTGGCGCACGGCGGGGACGACGAGGGTCTGGCCAGCTTCGCCGACAGCCCGGACCGGTTGGCCCAGCACGCGTGGCGCCGCGGGTTCGACCGGCTGGGCGCGCGCGGGCTGACGTTCGACGCGTGGGCGTACGGCCACCAGCTGGACGACGTGGCCGAGCTGGTCGCCGACCACCCCGGCACCCCCGTGGTCCTGTGCCACGCCGGCAGCCCCGTCGGCGTCGGCGGGCCGTTCGCCGCCGCCGGGCGCACCGAGTCCGACCGCCAGGCCGTCCTCGACCGGTGGCGTGACGACCTCGCCGCCGTCGCCGCGCACGACCACGTGCACGTGAAGCTGAGCGGGCTGGCCATGCCGATCTCCGGGTGGGGGTGGCACGAGCGGGTCACCCCGCCGGGCGTCGAGGAGGTCGCCGACGCGCTCGGCCCCCTCGTCGAGCACGTGCTGGCCACGTTCGGCCCCAGCCGCACCATGGCGGCGTCGAACTTCCCGATGGACCGGGTGTCGCTGCGCTGGACGACCTGGTTCGACGCACTCGACCGTTTGACGGCCTCCCACCCAGAACATGATCGACGTGCGATCTTCCACGACACCGCAGCGACCTTCTACCGCATCGATCAGCCCGCGCCAGACCCCACACGGACGACACCCCCTGGAGGGGAGTCATGACGGTCAACACCACCCTCGCCCAACCGGTCAGCCGGTGCATGACCGACTGGTTCATCACCCTCGATCAGAGCCAGTCGCTCCGCCAGGCGTCGAAGGCGCTGCGCGACCGCGGCATCGGGTTGCTCCTGGTCACCGACGGCGACGAGCTGGTCGGCGTGCTCAGCGAGCGCGACATCGTCACGGCCCTGGCCGACGACGACGAGCTCGACGGTGTGAAGCTGGCCGACCGGGCGCGCGGCGACATCCTCACGATCAGCGCGACCGACACCCTGCAGACCGGCGTGGACCGCATGGTCGACGGCGGCACCCGGCACCTGGTGGTCGTCGACGACGACGGGCTCCCCGTCGGGGTGCTCAGCGCCCGCGACGTGCTCAGCGAGCTGTCGGCGCTGTGACCTCGCGGTCGGGCGCCGCGGACGGCGTCCGCTGACCGGCCTGCCGCGCCTCGGCCCGCAGCGCCCGGCCGGCGCGTGAGGTGATCGCCCCCGCGGCACCGACCACGACGACCAGCCCGCCGGCCAGGTGGGTCCAGGTCAGCGGCTCGCCGAACGCGATCAGCGCGAGCACCCCGGCGATCGCGGGCTGGGCCAGCCGCATGACCGGCGGGATGTTCGCCGGCACCCACCGCAGCGGCCAGGTCATGCCGACGTGCCCGAGCGCGCCGGGGCCACCCGCGACCGCGGTCGCGAGCAGCAGGTCGGTGCGGGTCATCCCGCCGATCGCCTCGCCCGCGAGGACGGCGTAGCCGCTCACGACGACGGCGGCGACGAGCACGACGCCCGCGAGGAAGTCGAGCACGCCGATCTCGTCGCGGCTGCGCTTGGACGCCAGGAAGAAGCCGGCGAAGAACACGACGTTGGCCGCCGCGAGCGCCATGCCGCCGGGGTTGCCCGTCGGACCCGACGAGGCACCGACCGCCAGGTACGCCCCGCCGGCGATCGCCACCAGCGACCAGGCGTAGAAGCGGCGTCCGGGCCGCTCGCGGAACACCCACCACGCGCCGAGCGCCGTGACCACCGGGGCGAGCGCCCCCATCAGGGTCACGTCGACGACGCTGGTCATCTTCACCGCCGAGAACATCATCAGCTGGTGCAGCCCGAAGCAGGCGCCACCGATCAGCGGCCACCGCCGGCGCGCCAGCCCGACCGGTCGCGGCGGCCGTCCGCCCCTCCCCCGGCGCCGCAGATCCGACGCGACGGCCAGCGAGCCGAGCAGGCCGGCGCCGATCCACAGGCGCCAGAAGCTGAAGACGGGACCGCTGACCGACGAGCCCTGCACCATGACGGGGCCGGTCGAGTACAGCACCACCCCGACCGTGACCGGGACGAGCGGGTACGCCTCGCCGGCGCGGGCGAGCCGGCTCAGTCGTGGACCTCCCGGTGGAGGTCGACCCACGTCGAGGTGATGTCGCAGGTGACCGGGGTGCCCGCGCGGAGGCGGAGCTCGCCCCCCTCGTGGAGGATGGTGACGTCGTCGCCCTCGGCAAGCGCGTAGGTGACCTGGTGGCGCTCGACCGTCACGTCGAGGCGCTGCCCGCGGACGAGCAGCGCGAACTGGAGGTCCTCCCACGACGACGGCAGGCGCGGGCGGAACGCGAGGTGCTCACCGGTGTCGGTCAGCCCACCGAAGCCGTAGACGATGCTGAGCCACACCCCGCCGGCGGCCGCCACGTGCACGCCGTGGCTCGTGTTGCCCGCGACGTCCGCGAGGTCCATGAACACGCCGTAGCGGAAGTACTCGATCGCCTTCGACGCGTTGCCGATCCGGCTGGCGATGATCGACTGCACCGACGTCGACAGCGACGAGTCGCCGGTCGTGAGCGGGTCGTAGTACTCGAAGTTCCGCTGCACGTGCGCCAGGTCGAAGCACTCGTCGCGGAGGAACATGGCCAGGACCACGTCGGCCTGCTTGGTCACCTGGTGCCGGTAGATGACCAGCGGGTGGAAGTGGAGCAGCAGCGGGTACTTCTCCCGCGGGGTCCCCTCGAAGTCCCAGCGCTGCAGCTCGAGGAAGTGGGCGTCCTGCGGCGTGACCCCGAGGTCGTCGTCGTAGGGCAGGTACATCTGGTTGGCCGCCCGCTTCCAGGTGGCGACCTCGTCGTCGCTGACGCCCGTCCGCCGCACCAGGCGCAGGTAGGCGTCGCGGTCCTCCGCGGCGAGGTGCTCCACGAGCAGCGCGGCGTCCGCCAGGTTCTTCGCCGCCATCAGGTTGGTGTAGGCGTTGTCGTCGACGACGGTCGTGTACTCGTCCGGGCCGGTGACGCCGTGGATGTGGAAGGTGTCGCCGTTCTCGGCGCGGAAGAACCCCAGCTCGGCGTACAGCCGGGCGGTCTCGACGAGGATCTCCGCGCCCTGGTCCCCCAGGAAGTCGAGGTCGCCGGCGATCCGCCCGTACTTCTCGACCGCGTAGCTGATGTCGGCGTTGATGTGGTACTGGGCGGTGCCGGCCTCGTAGTAGGCGGACGCCTCCTCCCCGGTGATCGTCCGCCACGGGAACAGCGCCCCGACCTCCCCCACCTCGATCGCCCGCTGCCGGGCGGCGTCGAGCAGGCGGTGGCGGAACCGCAGCAGGTTCCGGGCCACCCGCGGCTGGGTGTAGATCAGGAAGGGCAGGACGTAGACCTCGGTGTCCCAGAAGTAGTGGCCCTCGTAGGCGCTGCCGGTCAGGCCCTTGGCCGGGATGCCCAGGTCGTCGCTGCGCGCCGCGGCCTGGTGGATGTGGAACAGGCTCCAGCGGACCGCCTGCTGGACCGTCGCGTTGCCGCCGATGCGGACGTCCGCGGTGTCCCAGAACGCGTCCAGGGCCGACGCCTGGTCGGCGGCCGCGGCGTCCCACCCCTCGCGCACCGCCCGGTCGAGGGTCCGGTCGCAGCGGTCCGCCAGCTGGTGGGTGGCCGTGGAGTCCGAGGTGTGGAACGCCGCGAACTTCGTGATCTCGATCTTGGCGCCGGGCACCCCGTCGGCGCTGACGACGGTCTTGCCCCGGGCGGCGGTGGCCACGCTCGAGATCTCGGTGATCGTGTCGCCGGCGATCACGTGGTCGATGCCGCAGGCGAGGGTCATCCCGGACTGGGGGACCCGGTACTCGAGCACCTGCCGGGTCCCATCGCTGCGGGCGCCCTGGCACTGCAGCACCTCGTGCTCGAACCCGCGGGCGAGGCGCGGATCCCCCGCGTTGGTGCGCGAGTCGTCCTCGTTGCGCAGCTGGCTCGAGATCACGATCGGGGCGCTGCCCTCGAGGACCTCCACGGAGTACCGCAGGGCCACCAGGTGGCGGTGCACCAGCGACGTCAGCACCGCCGAGCGCACCTCCACCACCACGCCCGAGGGGAGCTGCCACACGACCCGGCGGGTCAGCTGACCCGTCCGGAAGTCGAGCCGCCGCTCGTAGTCGCGCACCTCCGCCTTGGAGAGGTTGAGGATCTCGTCGTCGACGTAGAGGTGGAAGCGGCGGGGGTCGGGCGCGGCGATGATCGTCTGCCCGGTCCGGGCGAACCCGTAGGCCTCCTCGGCGTGGACGATCGGCCACTGCTCGTGGAAGCCGTTGATCAACGTCCCGCGCTCGGCGAAGGGACGTCCCTCGTCGTGCACCGCGCGGAGGCCGAGGTAGCCGTTGGACACCGCGAAGATCGTCTCTGTGACCGCGGTGTAGCGCGGCCGGAAGCCGGTCTCGACCAGCGCCCACTCCTCGGGCGGGTAGTCGGACGTGGGCAGCCCGACGATGTCACGTTGCAGCACGGGACGGCCTCCTCAGGACGCGGTGCCGGCATCGGTGCCGGCAGCGGGATCGGCCTCGTCGAGGAGCTCGGCGAGGTCCTCGACGACGATGTCGGCCCCGTGCTCGCGGAGGGCGGTCGCGCCCTCCCCTCCCCCGTCGGTCTCGCGGTTCACGCCGATGACCAGGCCGAAGCCCCCGCCGTGCGCGGCGTCGACCCCGGCGATGGCGTCCTCGATGACCACCGCGCGGGCGGGCTCGACGCCCAGGCGCTCGGCGGCGTAGAGGAACGTGTCCGGCTCGGGCTTGCCCGGCAGGTCCTGCTCGGCGGCGACGACCCCGTCGACGACGTCCTCGAAGAGCTCGGCGATGCCTGCTGCGGAGAGCACCGGCTGCGCGTTCCGGCTCGACGACACCACGCAGGTGCGGATGCCGGCGTCGAGCAGCGTGCGGACCAGGGTGACCGAGCTCGGGTACGGCTCGACCCCCTCGGCGATCAGGCGCTGGACCACCTCGTTCTTCCGGTTCCCGAGGCCGAACGTCGTGTCGGCCTCGGGCGGGTCGGTGATCGAGCCCTCGGGCAGCACGATGCGGCGGGACTCGAGGAAGGCGCTGACACCCTCGTAGCGCGGCTTGCCGTCGACGTAGGTGCGGTAGTCCGTCGCGATCTCGAACGGGTCGAAGGGCAGTCCGTGGAGGGACGAGTACCGGCGGAGGAACTCGTCGAACATCTGCTTCCACGCGCGGGCGTGGAGGGATGCGGTGTCGGTCAGGACCCCGTCCAGGTCGAAGAGGACGGCGTCGTAGTCCGCGGCCGGTATGGAGGGGACGGTGGGCATGGCAGGTCCTGGTGGGAGGGGTCCGCGACCACCACACGGTAGCGGCGGGCCCGTTTGCCGTGGGTGGGCGGGGCGGTAGGACCGGATCCAGGACGAGGGTGTCGGACGGCGACAGGAGCACGGGTGCGGTTGGTGATCACCGGGGCGACCGGGAACGTCGGATCGAGCCTCGTCGAGCGGCTCGCCGACGAGGACCGGGTCACCGAGATCGTCGGCGTGGCGCGTCGGCGTCCGCACCGACCGGCGGCGAAGACCACGTGGGTGCAGGCCGACGTGGCCGCCGACGACCTGGCCGACGTGGTCCGCGGCGCGGACGCCGTCGTGCACCTGGCCTGGACCTTCCACCCGATCCGCGATGCGGCGCGGACGTGGCGGAACAACGCCCTCGGGTCGATCCGCGTGTTCGAGGCCGCGGCCGCCGCCGGGGTGGGCGCGCTGGTGCACGCGTCCTCGGTCGCGGCCTACTCCCCCGCCGCGGACGATGCGCCGGTGGACGAGACGTGGCCGACCCACGCCCTGCCGACCGCCGGGTACGGGCGCGAGAAGTCCTACGCCGAACGGGCCCTCGACATCGTCGAGCGCGACCACCCCGGGATGCGGGTCGTGCGGCTGCGCCCCGGGTTCATCTTCCAGCGCGCGTCGGCGTCGGAGCAGCGGCGCTACTTCGCCGGTCCGCTGGTGCCGGGCGCCCTGGCGCGCCCCGACCTGATCCCCGTCGTGCCGGACCTGCCCGGGCTGCGGTTCCAGGCGCTGCACGCCCGCGATGCGGCGGAGGCCTACCGATTGGCGCTGGTCCGCGACGTCCGGGGCGCCTTCAACATCGCCGCGGAGCCGATCCTCGACGCGGCGTCGCTCGCAGACCTCCTCGGCGCCCGCGTCGTCAGGATGCCCGCGTGGGTGCCACGTGCGCTGCTGACGGCCGCCTGGTCCCTGCGCCTGGTCCCCGCCTCGCAGGCCCTCTTCGACCTCGCCCTCAGCCTGCCGGTCATGGACACCGCGCGGGCGCGGACCGAGCTCGGGTGGGCGCCGACCGTGCCGGCTCTGGACGCGGTCAGGGAGGTCATGGCGGGCCTGCGGGAGGGCAGCGGCGGGCAGACGCCGCCGCTCGACGTCGACGGCAGCGTCACGGCCCGGCTCGACGAGATCCGCACCGGCGTGGGCGGCGTCGGCGGCGTGACGGACGACGGGCGCTAGCCGGCCTCGTGCTCGTGGCCGGGCTGGATGCGGAGGAGCCCGCGGTAGGCCTCCGCCGGGGTCCGCCCCTCGTTGACGACCGCGTCGACCTCGGCGCAGATCGGCACGTCGACACCGTGCTCGGCGGCGAGCTCCACCACGCTGCGGGCGGTCTTGACCCCCTCGGCGACCTGCCCGAGCACCTCCACCGCCTCGTCGATGGTCCGGCCCTGGGCGAGCTGCTCGCCGACTCGCCGGTTCCGCGACCGCGGGCTCATGCAGGTGGCGATCAGGTCGCCCATGCCGGTGAGGCCGGCGAAGGTGGTGGGGTCGGCCCCCATCGCGGTGCCCAGGCGGGTGATCTCCGCCAGGCCGCGGGCGATCACCATCGCGCTGGTGTTGACCCCGACCCCGAGGCCGTCGGCCATGCCGGCGGCGATGGCGATCACGTTCTTCAGCACCCCGCCGAGCTCGCAGCCGAGGACGTCGGTGTTCGTGTACACGCGGAAGCGGCCGCGGGCGAAGATCGGCTGGAGGGACGTGGCGATGTCGAGGTCGGGGGTGGCGAGCGCCGCGGCCGCCGCCTTGCCCTCGATGATCTCGCTCGCGATGTTCGGGCCGGCGAGCAGCCCGACGGGGTGGCCCGGCAGGCACTCGCTGATCACCTCGGTCGGTCGCATCCGGGTGTCCCGCTCGAGGCCCTTGGCCAGGGAGATGACGGGGATCCACGGGCGGACGTGCGGGGCGGCGTCGGCCAGGACCCCCCTGATCCCCTGGGAGGGGACCGCGACGACCAGCACGTCGGCCGCGGCGACGGCCTGCTCCAGGTCCGCGGTCGCCTCCAGCTTGGCCGGCAGGGCCACGTCGCCGAGGTACGCCCGGTTGGTCCGCTCGGCCGTGATCTCGTCGGCCACCTCCTGATCGCGAGCCCAGATGGTGGTCGGCGCGTTCGCGGTGATGAGGGAGGCCAGCGTCGTCCCCCACGACCCCGCACCGAGGACGGTGACGTGGATGGGTCGACTCATGTCCTCGGTCCTGTCCGGCGGTCCGCGGGCGGTGGCGCCAGACCATAGCCCGTCCCCCGGAGACGACGGGCGGTTGTTCCGGATGTTACGGAATGCGCAGCGACCTGACAGATGGTGTATACACAGAGCGCTGCTCTTGGTGGGGGGTGGTTCAGGAAAGGTCGCCTGGTGTCACGTCCACGTCCCCGGAGGGCCATCGTCGCCCTCATGGCCGCCATCGCCCTGCTGCTGCCGGTGCTGCCCGCCGGCGCGGCGAACACCGTCCGCACCGCGGAGTCGGCGTTCGCCTACCCCGACCTCGACCGCCACCTGGCGGCGAAGGCGCCGGTGGAGTGCCTCGACGGAGGCGATTGGGAGGACGTCCCCACTCCCGTGGACTGCATCGGCGACCCGAAGGTCAACCAGGCGTACGCCTGGGGCATGACCCAGATCGGCGACTCGCTCTGGTGGGGCACCGCCCCGAACTACCACTGCCTGGTGTTCGCCGACGTGGGCGACGTGCTCGCCGGCGGGATCAGCCTGCCCAGCACGAACTCGTGGGAGTGCGACGGGGACGACACGAGCCCGCGGTACGACCAGGTGCGGCCCCGGATCTTCCAGATGGACATCCACACGGGCGCGGTGGTCGAGCGGACGCCGCAGGACGGCGACCTCGGGTGGGACGAGATCCAGGGCACCGTCGGGCTCCGCGCGGCTGGCGCGATCGGCGACATCGTCTTCCTGTCCGGTCCGACGATCGGCGACCCGTCGCTCGGCACGGGCTCGCCGATCACGATGTTCGCCTACCGCAACAGCACCGGCGAGCTGCTGGGGGCCACGACGTTCGACGGTGTCGATGAGCCCGGCAACTACAGCAACATCCGCGCCTTCGCGACCGCGGGCGGAGCGCTGTACGCGGGGTTCACGACGCCGACGGCCGGGGGGCCGTTCCCGTTGCCGATGACGGGTGGCGACGGGGTCCTGGCCCGCTGGACCGGGTCGTTCGCCGATCCCTTCGCCTTCGAGGTCGTCGGGACCACGCCCGGGACGGGCATCGCCGAGCTCGTCGAGCACGAGGGCCGCCTCTACGCCACGACCTGGCCGACGCGCCTCGGGGCGGCCGCCGATGCCAGCCCCGTCGGGCTGTGGATGAGTCCGCCCACCGGCAGCCTGAGCACCGCCGCGCCGGTGGACCTCACCCAGGTCTGGTCGATCTCGGACTACGAGCCGGACCCCGCCATCGCCGCGGCCACTGCCGTCGGGGCGCTGGCGTCCTACGACGGCCAGCTCCACTGGGGCACGATGATGGTCCCGCTGACCGGCTTCCTCGCGCACCTGCAGGGATCCGGCGTGTTCGATGGCCTGGCGGGACCGCCCGACATCATCGAGTCGGCGCTCAACTCCCACCGCGCCATCTCGGTCTTCCGCGGCGACGGGTTCGACCAGCTCGCAGGGGCCCACTGCACCGACGACGTCGGCTGCGACCTGCTCTACGGCGAGTCGGAGCTCCCCGCATACGACGGCTACGGGACCCTGGATCCACCAGCCCTGCCGGTCCCCGGTGACTGGACCTGGACCGACACCGGGTGGGACCCGTTGTACGGTAGCTCCGGGCTCGAGAACCCGTTCAACACCTACACCTGGACGATGGAGCCCTTCGACGGCCAGCTCTACCTGGGCACGTTCGACTGGAGCTACCTGCTCTACTCGATGCTCGAGTCCCTGGTGACCGGGACCCTGGCGTTCACCGCCGATGCGCCCGCCGACGACCTCTCGACGCAACAGGTCGCGGGGGTCCCGTGGGTGGACGTCCTCGAAGCCCTCGAGGAGGACCTGTCGGAGCAGACCGAGGACCAGCTCTTACCCGAGCAGACCTACAGCCAGATCGTCCCCGGCGTGGACCTCGACTGGCACCAGTTCTTCGGCGCCGACCTGTTCCGGTTCCCGTCCGGTGACCGCAGGGCGATCCCGGACTCCTACGCCGGCGTCGGCAACCACCTCAACTACGGCATCCGGACCATGGAGTCCTTCGGCGACGACACCCTGTTCCTCGGCACTGCCAACCCGATGAACCTCGAGACGGGTGTCCCGACCCTCGGAGCGGACTGCCGTCCGTGGCTCGCACCCGACCCGGTCGACGGCCTGTGCCCCCAGGGCGGCTTCGAGATCCTCGCCCTCGGCACCTGGCCGACACCGGTGCCGCCCACCCCGTCCGGTGGCGGTGGCGGCGGCCCCGCGTACGCTCTCGCGCTCGACCCCGCCGGGGCCGAGGCGTCGGTCGGCGAGGTCCACGAGGTCACGGCCACGCTCACCCTCGGGGGCGCGCCCGCCGGGGACGAGCACCTCACCTTCGACGTCACCGGCGCGAACGACGTCAGCGACATCATCCGCACCGACGCCGACGGCCGGGCCGTCCTGACCTACACCGGTACCGAGGATGGGACCGACACGGTCACGGTGTTCCGCGATGTCGACACCGATGGGGTCCTCGATGCGGGTGAGACCCGGGCGACCGCCACGGTCGACTGGACCGAGTTGGTCCCGGCTGGGGTGGCGTTCGACCGGCTGGCTGGTGATGACCGGATCGCGACCGCGATCGCGGTCAGCCAGGACAGCTACGACGACGGTGCCGCCGGCGCGGTCGTGCTCGCGACCGCCGATGACTTCCCCGACGCCCTGGCCGGCACCCCCCTCGCGGTGGCGTTGGACGCCCCGATGCTGCTCACCCACCCGACGGTGCTGCCACCCGCGGTGGCCGAGGAGATCAGCCGGGTCCTGCCCACCGGTGGGCGGGTCGTGATCCTCGGCGGCGACGGCGCGGTCGACCAGACGGTGGCCGACGCGCTGACCGGGCTCGGCTACACCGTCGATCGGATCGCCGGGCCGACCCGGTATGAGACCGCGCTGGCGATCGCCGGTGAGTTGGGCGACCCCGAGGTGGTGATGATCACGACCGGGGAGGACTTCGCTGACGCGTTGTCCGCCGGCGTGGCCGCCGCGGTGGCCGATGCCGCGGTGCTGCTCACCCCGTCCGAGGTGCGCCACGCCACCGTGGAGGGGTACCTGACCGACACGACGACCGCCTACGCCGTCGGGGGGCCGGCCGCCCGCCCCTACGGCGAGGCGACCGCGCTGGTCGGGGCGGACCGGACCGAGACCGCCACGATGGTGGCCGAGGCGTTCTTCGACGCCCCGACCACCGTGGGGATCGCGCGGGCGGATGTGTTCGCCGACGCGCTGTCCGGCGGACCGCACATCGCACGTGCGGGTGGGCCGATGCTGCTCACCGCACCCACCACCGCGTCGGTGGCGACCACCAGCTACCTGACCGGGCTGGCCGGCAGCCTCACCGACCTGGTCGTCTACGGCGGCGAGACCGCCATCACCACCGCGGTCGTCGATGCGCTGATCACCGCCGCCACGGGCTGACCCGCACGTCGTCGGGTCAGCGGGCACCTCCACCTGCACGTCGTCCCGGAGGGTGCGGGACGACGTGCAGGTCACCCGCGACGAGCACCGGATGACGTGCAGTGCGGCGGCACTCGGACACCCTCTGCACGTCGATCACCACGCTGTGGTACACCGAAGGGCATCGTCCCCCTGCGGCGCATCGATTCCTCACCTCAGGTAGTCGAACTGCACCTCAGGTGACACGGTTGGTGATCGCAGTCGCTCAACCGCCTGCTGACCGGGACGATCCTCTCCGTGATGCCCGCTCCCACCCCCGCCCGATCGCAGGACGCCGTGTGCGTCCTGCTGGTCGAGGACGACCCGGTGATGGCGGCGCTGATCACCGAGCTGCTGGCCGACCACCCCGTCGAGGTGGCGCGCGCCGGCCCCCTCCGCGAGGCGCTCGAGCACCTCGACGCCTTCGACATCGACTGCGCGGTCATCGACCTCGGCCTGCCCGACGCGCACGGCAGCGAGTCGGTCGCAGCGATCCACCGGGCGTTCCCCTCGGTGCCGATGCTCGTGCTGAGCGGCGTCGACGGGCACGAGCTCGCGCGGGTGTCGGTGGAGCACGGCGCCCAGGCCGGGTTGTCGAAGGACGACATCGACGGGCCGCTGCTGTGGCGCGGCATCTCCGCGGCGATGACCCACCACCGCGGTGACGAGCGCCAGGTGCAGGACGAGCGGCTCGCCGCGCTGCTCCAGATCGCCGCGGTGCACATGCCGCTCCACGACCGGCTGTCGCAGGCGCTCGCGGCGGCCCGCACCGCCCTCGACGCTGACGTGGCGGTCCTCTCGTCGGTGATCGGCGACCGGCCGCTCGTCACCCACGCCGCGGGCGACGTCGACGTCATGCCAGGCGATGCGGTCCCGGTCCTCGCCCCCGGCGGCTGCCTCAGCGCCGCGGTGGTGATCGACGGCGAGGTGGCGGGGAGCGTCGACGTCGGCTCCTCCCACCCCACGGTCCGCCGCTGGAGCCGGCACGACCGGGAGTACCTGCGCCTGCTCGCGAACGTGGTCAGCGGCTGGCTGACGGACCGCCACCACGTCGAGCAGCTCGAAGATGCGCGAGCCCGCTTCCAGCTGGCCTTCGACCGGGCCCCCATCGGCATGGCGCTCGTCGACCTCGACGGGCGGTTCCTCGAGATCAACGACGCCTTCGTCGCCCAGGCGGGTCACGCGGTCGCGGCCCTGACCGCGGGCGGTCTCGCCGACGTCATCCACCCCGACGATGCCGAGGACACCCAGCGGTTCGTCGCCGACGTCCACGACCCCCGGACGCCCGACCACGCCGTGGCCGAGCGTCGCTTCCTGCGCGCCGACCGGACCGAGTGGTGGGGCAGCGTGCACGCCAGCCTCCTCCGCAACGAGTCCGGGGAGCCCCAGTACTTCATCGCCCAGGTCATCGACGTCACCGAGCGCCGCCAGGCGCACTCGGAGCTGACGCACCTGGCCCTGCACGACGCCCTCACGGGGCTGCCCAACCGGACCCTGCTGGAGGACCGCATCGACCAGGAGCTCGCTGGCGCGCACCGCACCGGGGCCACGACCGCGCTCCTCTTCCTCGATCTCGACGGCTTCAAGGCGGTCAACGACCGGCTCGGCCACGCCGCTGGAGACGAGCTGCTCCGCGTCGTCGGCCGTCGGATCGGTGAGGTCATCCGGCCGCGAGACACCGTCGCGCGGCTGGGCGGCGACGAGTTCGTCGTCCTCTGCGGCGGCATCGACGACGAGTCCCACGTCGACGTCATCGTCGACCGCATCGCCACCGCCGTCGAGGACCCCGTCCGCGTCGACGGCACGGACGTCCGGGTCGGCGTCAGCATCGGCGTGACGATGGCAGCAGCCCGCGTCCGGACCACCGCCGCGGACCTGCTCCGCGAGGCCGACACGGCCATGTACCGCGCCAAGGCGCGCGGCCGCGCCACGCAGGCATCCTGAGCGGCTATCGTCGCGGGCCCAGCCCACGGAGCGAGCGGAGGCGACCATGCTGTTCGGCCAAGAGCACGTCGAGAGGTACCGCGAGACCGACGGCGAGGTCGGTCACGAGTGGCAGCCGGGGGTCTTCACCCTCCTCCTCACCACCACGGGTCGCACCAGCGGGCAGCCCTTCACCACCCCGCTGATCTACCGCGAGGACGGTGCGGACTACGTCGTCATCGCCTCCAAGGGCGGCGCAGACGACCACCCCGACTGGTACCTGAACCTGGAGGCGAACCCCCAGGTCATCATCCAGGTCGGCAGCGAGGTCATGACCGCGACCGCCGAGACCGTCGACGGCGAGCGTCGCCAGGCGCTCTGGTCGTCGATGGCCGAGGTCTGGCCGCAGTACGACGAGTACGCGCAGAAGACCGACCGCGACATCCCCGTCGTCGTCCTCCACCCCGCCGGCTGAGCCGCCGGTGGCCGAGCCGGCGCTCGTCGCCCGGGCCCGCGGGCACGGCCCCCGACCGGCCGTCCACGCCGACGACGGGTCCGCCACCCACGCCGACCTGGTGGCCGGCGCCGAGCGCGTCGCCGCCGGGCTGCTGGCCCACGAGCCGTCCGCCCCCACCTCCCTGGACGGCGCCCGCATCGCCCACCTCGTCGCACCGGGGGTCCCCAGCACCACCGCGCTGTGGGGCACCTGGCTCGCGGGCGGGGTGGCGGTGCCGCTCGCGCTGTCCCACCCCCGGCCGGAGCTGCGCCGCACCCTCGCCGACAGCGGCGCGTCGGCGCTGCTCGTGGACCGGGACCGGCGCGACGACGTCGCCGCCCTCGCAGACGACCTCGGGGTGCGGCTGCTGGTGGTCGAGGACCTGCCGCCCGCGGGGGAGGGCTGGGCCGGCGCCGACGTCCCGGGCAGCGCCCCGGCGCTGATCGTCTACACCAGCGGCTCGACCGGGCCACCGAAGGGCGCGGTGTGGACCCACGACGCCCTCATCCAGGAGGTCAGGACGCTCGAGTCGGCGTGGCGGTACGAGCCGGACGACGTGTGCCTGCTGGTCCTCCCCCTCCACCACATGCACGGGCTCGTCAACGTCGTGACGACCACCCTGTGGGCCGGCGGCGCGGTGCGGGTCATGCCGCGGTTCGACCCGGTGGCGGTGTGGGACGCCATGGCCGACCTCACGGTGGTCATGGCGGTCCCGACCATCTACCACCGGCTGATCGCCGCGGTCGAGGAGGCGCCGGCGGCGTGGCGCGAGCGGGTCTGCGCCGACGCCGCCCGCCTGCGACTCATGGTCTCGGGATCGGCCGCCCTGCCGGTCGGCGTCCTCGAGCGGTGGGAGGAGCTCACCGGGCACGTCCTCCTCGAGCGGTACGGCATGACCGAGATCGGCATGGCCCTCTCGAACCCCCACGACGGCCTGCGCCGGGCGGGGACCGTCGGCAGGCCCCTCCCCGGTGTCGAGGTCCGCGTCGTCGACGACATCGGTCGGGACGTCCCCGACGGGGAGGCCGGCGGGCTGCTCGTCCGCGGCGACGGGATGTTCCGCGGGTACTGGGGCCGACCGGATGCCACCGCCGAGGCCTTCCGGGACGGCTGGTTCGTCACCGGCGACGTCGTGGTCCGCGACCACGACGGGGTGTTCACCATCAGGGGGCGCGAGAGCGTCGACATCATCAAGACCGGTGGGTTCAAGGTCTCGGCCCTCGAGATCGAGGAGGTCCTGCGCGACCACCCGGCGGTGACCGACTGCGCGGTCGTGGGGCTCGCCGACGACGAGTGGGGACAGGTCGTCGGCGCCGCACTGGTCGCCCCCGCGGACGGGGAGCCACCCGACGGCGGCGCGGTGGTCACCTGGGTCGGCGAGCGGCTCGCACCCTACAAGGTGCCCCGCCGCGTCGTCGTCGTGGACGACCTCCCCCGCAACGCCCTCGGGAAGGTCGTCAAGCCGCGTGTGGTCGCCGAGCTGTTCGGGCGTCCCTGACCCCGTCCGCGTCCACGCCCGCCTGCAACGACCGGGCGACCAGCGCGGCGCCGGCCAACGCGGCCGCGCACATCAGCCACAGCCACGGATA
The DNA here is from genome assembly GCF_964222135.1 of Euzebya sp. Lineage (NCBI taxonomy): Bacteria > Bacillati > Actinomycetota > Nitriliruptoria > Euzebyales > Euzebyaceae > Euzebya > Euzebya sp. The sequence continues at coordinate 105,909 of NZ_CAXQBR010000003.1, read as the reverse complement.
GCCCAGCGCGTCCGCGACGAGGCCGCCGACAGCCGGGCCGGCCCCCGCCCCGACGTACACGCCGGTCTGGGTGACGCCGGTGGCGGCCGCCGGCGCCGACGGGTTGCGCTGCACGACGGACAGGTTGAACAGCCCCGGCCACGCCCACCCGCAGGCGAACGCCGGCACCACCCCGACCAGGTAGCCCCAGGTGGTGTCGACCGCCAGGACGGCGAGCCCTGCCGCCCCGAGCGCCAGCAGCCCCGTCGCCCGGGGCAGCGGCACGAGCCGGCCCCGATCGGCGAGCTGGCCGTGGGCCCGCCGCGACACGATGCCGAGGAGGGCGCCGCCGGTGAGCAGCAACCCGGCGGCGGACTCGCTGAGCCCCGCGTCCTCCGCCGCGGAGACGAGGAACGTCACCAACCCGGCGGCGGCGGTCGCGCCCAGCAGGCCTGCCAGGGCATAGCGCCGCAGCACCCAGGGGGGCAGGTCCGGTCGTGGGCGGACCCGCCCTGCCGCAGCGCGGACGCCGGGGTCGCGCGGCACCACGAGCAGGACCGCGACGGCCAGCACCGCCCCGGCGGCGTACGCCGCCTGCCAGCCGATCGTCAGCGCGAGGGCCGGCACCGCAACCCCGCCGAGCAGCGACGCGAGCGGCATCCCCGACTGCTTGAGCGCGAAGGCCAGCCCGAGCCGTCGTGCGGGCAGCCGGCCGGCGAGCAGCAGGTTCGCCGCCGGCTGGGTCAGCGCGTTGGCGCAGCCGCCGACCAGCAGGACGGCGGACAGCGCCACGGCGTCGGACACGGCGGTCGCGACCGCGACCTGGGCGATGATCGTGATCACCAACCCGGACCGCATCGCGGTGGCCGGGCCGATCCGCTCCGCCGCGCGGCCGAGGAGGGCCGAGGCGAGCGAGGCGCTCGCGTAGAAGGCCCCGATGGCCAGCCCGATGCCGGCGTTGCCGATGCCGAGGTCGGCGCCGAGCTGCACGGCGACCGCACCGGTGAGGAACGCGGGCAGCACGCTCGCGGTCGTACCGACGACCGTGACGGCCACGGCGCGTCGGGTCGGGGTCACGCGCAGGATCGTAGGTCTGCGTCGGAGGCGGACCCAACCCAGAGCCGGCTCGACTGGGGCGTCGGGGTGGCGGCGGCATAGCCTGTCGCCATGCCCGCGTACCGCTCCCGCACCACCACCCACGGACGCAACATGGCCGGAGCCCGCGCGCTCTGGCGGGCGACCGGGATGACCGACGAGGACTTCGAGAAGCCGATCATCGCGATCGCGAACTCCTTCACCCAGTTCGTGCCGGGCCACGTGCACCTGAAGGACCTCGGTCAGCTGGTCGCCCGCGAGATCGAGGCGGCCGGCGGGGTCGCGAAGGAGTTCAACACGATCGCCGTCGACGACGGCATCGCGATGGGCCACGGCGGGATGCTGTACAGCCTGCCCAGCCGCGACCTGATCGCCGACTCCGTCGAGTACATGGTCAACGCCCACTGCGCCGACGCGCTGGTGTGCATCTCGAACTGCGACAAGATCACCCCCGGGATGCTGAACGCGGCGTTGCGCCTGAACGTCCCGACGGTGTTCGTGAGCGGTGGGCCGATGGAGGCCGGGAAGACCCAGCTGGCCGGCGCGGAGGTCAAGCTCGACCTGATCGACGCGATGATGAAGGCGGGCGACGCCCGGGTCAGCGACGCCGACGTCGCCGCGGTCGAGCGGTCCGCCTGCCCGACGTGCGGGTCCTGCTCGGGGATGTTCACCGCCAACTCGATGAACTGCCTCACCGAGGCGCTGGGGCTGAGCCTGCCGGGGAACGGCTCGACGCTGGCCACCCACGCCGACCGGCGTGAGCTGTTCCTGGCCGCCGGCCGCACGATCGTCGACCTGGCCCGCCGCCACTACGAGAAGGACGACGCGTCGGTCCTGCCGCGCGCGATCGCGAACCGGACCGCGTTCGAGAACGCGATGGCGCTCGACATCGCGATGGGCGGGTCGACCAACACCGTCCTCCACATCCTGGCCGCCGCCCAGGAGGGCGGGATCGACTTCACCATGGCCGACATCGACGCGATCAGCCGGCGCGTCCCGAACCTGTGCAAGGTCGCCCCGAGCACCCCGCAGTACCACATGGAGGACGTCCACCGGGCCGGCGGGATCATGGGGATCCTCGGCGAGCTCGACCGCGGCGGCCTGATCGACACGTCGGTGCAGACCGTGCACGCCGACACCCTGGCGGCCGCCCTGGACCAGTGGGACGTCGTGCGGCCCACCGCGACCGCGGAGGCCCACCGGCTGTTCAGCGCGGGCCCCGGTGGCATCCCCACCCAGGAGGCGTTCAGCCAGGACACCCGCTGGCCCTCGCTCGACCTCGACCGGGAGGGGGGCTGCATCCGCGACGTCGCGCACGCCTACACCGCGGAGGGCGGGCTGGCCGTGCTGTACGGCAACATCGCCGAGCGCGGCTGCATCGTGAAGACCGCCGGTGTCGACGAGTCGAACTTCACCTTCAGCGGGACCGCCAAGGTCTACGAGAGCCAGGACGACGCGGTCGCGGGCATCCTCGGCGAGGAGGTGCAGGCCGGCGACGTGGTCATCGTCCGCTACGAGGGCCCGAAGGGCGGCCCGGGGATGCAGGAGATGCTGTACCCCACCACGTACATCAAGAGCCGGGGGTTGGGCACGCAGTGCGCGCTGCTGACCGAAGGCCGGTTCTCCGGCGGCACCTCCGGGCTGTCGATCGGCCACGCCTCGCCGGAGGCCGCCGCCGGCGGGGCCATCGCGCTCGTCCGCGACGGCGACGTGATCGACATCGACATCCCCGCCCGCTCGATCCAGCTGCGGGTGGACGACGACGAGCTGGCCCGCCGCCGCGCGGAGGAGGAGGCACGCGGCGACGCGGCCTACACCCCGCGCGACCGCACGCGCGTGGTCAGCCAGGCCCTGCGGGCCTACGCCCGGATGGTGACCAGCGCCGACACCGGCGCGGTGCGCTCGCTCGACTAGGGCCGTCGCCCGCTGGCTGCCGGCGGGGACGTGAGACCGCGGAGGCGTGAGCCCCGGAGGGGTCTGTCACCTTCGTTCCGGTCTGCGCAACGAACCCGACAGACCTCCGGGGGCGACAGCGCGCGACGGCCAAGGCCTGTCACCTTCGTTCCGGCCTGCGCAACGAACCTGACAGACCACCACCGTGGTGCGGGCACGACCTCGTGGTGACGAGCGACATCGGGGACCTGCGGAGAACTTGGTAGCCAATCGCTTACCGTTCGTGCTAGCTTACGGATATGGACGGTTGGAGCGCGTTGGCGGACCCGACGCGGCGACACATCTTCGAGCTCGTGGTCGCTCGCCCCCGGGCGGTCGGCGAGATCGCCGACGTGATGCCGATCAGCCGCCCCGCGGTCTCCCAGCACCTGAAGGCGCTGAAGACCGCCGGCCTGGTGCAGGACCGGCCCGAGGGCACCCGGCGGATCTACACGCCGGACCCCGAGGGGCTGCGCGCGCTCCGTGAGCAACTCGACCGCTTCTGGGACCAGGCGCTCACCACCTACGCCACGCTCGTCGAGGACCCCGAGGAGGACACATGACCCCCCAGACCACCGCCACCACCGTGCGCCACGACATCGTCGTCGACGCCCCCATCGACCGGGCCTTCCGGGTCTTCGTCGAACGCTTCGACGCGATCAAGCCGCGGGAGCACAACCTGCTCGCCGTCGACATCGCCGAGTCCGTGCTCGAACCCCGCGAGGACGGCCGGGTCTACGACCGCGGGGTCGACGGGTCGGAGTGCGCCTGGGGTCGCGTGCTGGCCTACGAGCCGCCGGACCGGCTGGTGTTCACCTGGGACATCTCCCCGCGCTGGCAGCTCGAGACCGACCTGGCGAAGGCCAGCGAGGTGGAGGTCCGCTTCGTCGCCGAGTCACCCGACCGGACCCGGGTCGAGCTCGAGCACCGCCACCTCGACCGCCACGGCGACGGCTGGACCGACCTGGCGGACGGTGTCCGCGACACCGAGGGCTGGCCGCTGTACCTCGAGCGGTTCCGTAGCGCGGCGGTCCGGGCCTAGCCAGCAGCCGCCGACTCGCGGGCGGCCAGCCCGAGGTTCTCCCCGGTGTCGGCGTCGAAGACCAGGACCTTCGAGGTGTCGAGGACGAGGTCGGTGCGATCGCCCTCCTCGACCTCGGCCGCGGCGTCCAGCCGGGCGACGACGGTCATCCCCTCCTCGTCACCCATGTCCTCGAGCTCGAGCTCCTCGGCGAGCTCGCGCAGCTCGCTGGTCATCTGGCCCTCGGTCTGGAAGTGGATGTAGAGCTCGGAGCCGAGCCACTCGACGACGTCGACGGTCGCGCTGAACGCCATCCCCCGGTCCCCCTCCACCTGGGAGGCGTGCTCGACGTGCTCGGGCCGGAACCCGACGATCAGCGTCCCGGAGGCGCTCGCCACCGGGTCCCGGAGGTCCTCGGGCAGGTCCATCGTCCCGAGGGCGGTCTCGACCTTGCCCTCGCCGGCTGGTTCGGCGGGCAGGAAGTTCATCGACGGGGACCCGATGAACCCGGCGACGAACAGGTTCTTCGGTCGCGTGTACAGCTCCCGGGGCGAGGCGACCTGCTGCACCTCGCCCTTGCGGAGCACCGCGACGCGATCACCCAGCGTCATCGCCTCGACCTGGTCGTGGGTGACGTACACCGTGGTGGTGCCGAGCCGGTTCTGGATCCGCGAGATCTCGGTGCGCATCTGCACCCGCAGCTTCGCGTCGAGGTTGCTCAGCGGCTCGTCCATGAGGAACGCCTGGGGCTCGCGGACGATCGCCCGCCCCATCGCGACGCGCTGCCGCTGACCGCCCGACAGGGCGGCCGGCTTGCGGTCGAGCAGCTCGGTGAGCTCCAGGGACTCGGCGGCCTCCTCGACCCGCCGGTCGATCTCGGACTGCTCCACCTCGGCCAGCTCGAGGGGGAAGGCCATGTTCCGGCGGACCGTCATGTGCGGGTAGATGGCGTAGGACTGGAAGACCATCGCCATGTCCCGGTCCTTCGGGTCCACGTCGTTCATCTTCTTGTCGCCGACCGTCAGGGTCCCCGAGGAGATGTCCTCCAGCCCGACGATCATGTTGAGCAGCGTCGACTTCCCGCAGCCCGAGGGGCCGACGAGGATGAAGAACTCGCCGTCCTCGATCGTGAAGCTCGCGTCGGACACCGCGACGGTGCCGTCGGCGAACTGCTTGGTGACGCCGTCCAGCTCGATGCTTGCCATGTCTGCTCCTATCCCTTGACGGCGCCGGAGGTCAACCCCGACACGATGCGGCGCTGGAAGAGCAGCACCATGATGATGATCGGGACCGTCACGACGACCGATGCGGCCGCCACCGATCCGGTGGGCTGCTCGAACTGGCTCGACCCGGTGAAGAACGCGATCGCGGCGGGCACGGTCCGCGCGCTGTTCGTGGACGTCAGCGAGGTCGCGAAGAGGAAGTCGTTCCAGGCGAAGATGAACACGAGGATCGCCGAGGTGAACACGCCGGGGGCAGCGAGCGGGGCGATGACGCGCCGGAAGGCCTGGAACGGCGTCGCGCCGTCCACGCGGGCGGCCTTGTCGAGGTCCCAGGGGATCTCCCTGAAGAACGCCGACAGCGTCCAGATCGCGAGCGGCAGCGTGAACGTCATGTACGGGATCACCAGGCCCGCCCAGGTGTCGAACAGCCCCAGCGACCGCCACATGTTGAACAGCGGACCGATGACCGACACCGGCGGGAACATCGCGATCGCCAGCGCCCCGCCGAGGACCAGGCGCCGGCCCGGGAAGTCGAGCCGGACGATCGCGTAGGCGGCGAACATGGCGAGGATGACCGCCAGCACCGTGGAGATCAGCGCGATGCCGATGGAGTTGCGCAGCGCCGCGGGGAACTGCGGGTCCTCGAAGATCGCCGCGTAGTTGTCGAAGCTGACCGTGGCGGGGATGAACCGGCCGTCGGTCAGCTCGCTGTTCGGCTTGAGCGACAGCGACACGATCCAGGCGACCGGGATCATCGCGTAGACGATCACCGCCACCGAACCGATCGCCCACAGCACCTTCTCGCGCGTGCTCGCGTTCCGGTCGTCCACGTCAGATCTCCCCTCGCTGCTGGTCCAGGTTGGCGCCGAAGCCCTTGACGAAGAGGAACGCGATGAGCAGGACCATCAGGAACATGAGCACCGAGATCGCTGATCCGAGCCCCAGGTTCAACCGGATGACGAGGGTCTCGTAACCGGTCACCGACACCGTTTCGGTCCCCCTCGCCCCGCGGGTCATGACGTAGACCGCGTCGAAGATCCGGAAGGCGTCGAGGGTCCGGAACAGCAGCGCCACCAGCACCGCGGGCTTCATCATCGGGAGGGTGATCCGCGTGAACCGCTTCCAGGCGGTGGCGCCGTCGACCTGGGCCGCCTTCAGCAGGTCGGCGGGCACCAGCGTCAGGCCGGCCAGCAGCAGCAGCGCCATGAACGGCGTCGTCTTCCAGATCTCGGTGAGGATGATGACGAAGAACGCCGACCAGGTCTCGCCGAACCAGATCTGGTCGATGCCGAGGAGCGGGTTGACGAACCCGGTGGAGGGATCGAAGGCGAACTTCCACGCCAGCGCCGCGACGACGGTGATGATGCCGTACGGGATCAGGATCGAGGCGCGCACGACTCCTCGGCCGAACAGCGCCCGGTGCATCACGAACGCGAGGGCGAACCCGAGGATCAGCTCCACGGTGACCGACGCGACGGTGATGATCACCGTGGCCAGGACGACGTCCCACCACGTCGACGAGGTCAGCACCGAGATGTAGTTCGCGAACCCGACGAACGACGCCTCGTCGGGGAAGCGCAGGTCGTACTCCTGCAGGCTCAGCCAGCCCGCGTAGAGGATCGGGTAGCCGGTCACCAGCACCATGACGAAGACCGCGGGGGCGCACAGCATCCACCCGAGCTTGCGCTCGGCCTTCTGGCGATCAGACCTCCCCCCTCCTCCTCCCGAGGACGTGGCGGTGTCGACCTCCGCGTCAGCCGTGCTCGTGCTCGTGCTCGTGCTCACAGGAGCCCCTCTCCCTGGAGGGCGCGCTCGACGGCCTGCACCAGCTGGTCGTAGGTGTCGTCGTCGATCTGCGCCATCGGGTGCAGGCTGCCGGAGATCGCCAGCGACACGTCGTTGTAGCGGGGGCTCTTGGGCCGCACCGCGGCGTTCTGGAGCGTCTCGAGCACCGTCCCGATGAACGGGTACGCCTCCTGGATCTCCTCGTCCTCGTACAGCGCCTCGGACGTGGGCGGCAGCCCGCCCTCGAGGTTGGCGACCTTCTGGTTCTCCTCGCTGGCGATGCAGTTCGCCGCCTCGAACGCCCGCTCGGGGTCGGCGGTCTGGGCGCCGACGCCGACGTTGATGCCGCCGATCGTGACCTGCGCCGGCTCGCCCTCGACGACGGAGGGGAACACCGCGTACTCCATGTCCTCGAAGATGTCGGGCGCGTTCTCCTCCGCGGAGGGGTAGACGAACGGGTAGTTCAGCATGAACGCCGATTCGCCGGCCTCGAACTCGAGTCGTCCGGTGTCCTCGAGCGACGTCGACAGGGTGTCGGCGGCGGCGACGGAGTTGGCGAAGCGCGCCATCGTGTCCAGCGCGGCCCTGGTGGGTTCCTCCTCGAGGACGACCTCCTCGCCGTCCTCGCCGAGCACCTCGGTGCCGGCCGACTGGATCATGGTGTTCGCGAAGACCGTCAGCCCCTCGTAGCGCTGCCCCTGCGCTTGGATGAGGTGCGGCTCACCCTCCTCGGCCAGCCGCTCCGCCTCGTCGAGCATCTCGTCCCACGTCTCCGGGGCCTCGTCGACCAGGTCGCTGCGGTACCACAGCAGCTGGGTGTTCGAGGTGAACGGCGCGCCCCAGATCTGGTCCTCGTACGTCGCGGTCTGGACCGGCGCCTCGAGCCGGCCCTCCGTCGCGGTCTCCGCCGCCTCGCCCTCGAACGGCAGGATCCACTCGGCACCGGCGAACTCGGCGGTCCAGATGACGTCCATGCCGATGAGGTCGATGGAGGTGTCGCCGGCGGCGAGCCGGCGGACCAGCTGCTCGCGCTGCTGGTCGGCGTCGGAGGGGAGCGTCTCGACGTTGATCGTGTAGTCGTCGCCGCTGCACGCCTCCGCGGCCGCCTCGAAGGAGCCGGACGGCTCGTCGAAGATGTAGAAGTTGAGCTGGTCGCCCTCACCTCCCGAGGAGCCGCAGGCAGCCAGGAGCAGGGCCAGCACCGACACCGTGGCGACCACCCGCCCAGGTCGGTTCCGCCGTCCACCCGGATGCGCCATGGGCCCTCCCGAACCCCCACCCGCGGCTCGTCCAGCGGAGCGGCCGTCGGGTGGGACCGGCCGCTCCTACCGGGCCCACGTACCCCCTCGTCAAGAGGGGGAAACGGACAGTGGTCTGACGGCCCGACGGGGCTCAGCCGTCGTCGGCCACCCGAGGGTCCTCGTCACGCCCGACGTGCGGGTGCGACAGGCCCAGGGTGGCCGCCGCCACGTCCGACATGTCCCGGACGATGCCGAAGCTGCCGAACGCGTAGCGGATCACCGCCAGGGCGAGCTCCTGCTCGGCGAAGACCGCACGGCCCACCCCGAGGGCCTCGAGATCTCTGCGGCCCTCGTCGGTGTGGGTCCGGACGACGACGTCGATGTCGGGGTTGACCGTGCGGGCGTGGTCCACGATGCGCCGCGCCTCGAAGGCGTCGGGGGTGGTGACGATCAGCAGGCGGGCACGTTCGAGGTGGAGGTGCCCGAGGATCGCCGGCCGGGTCGCGTCGCCGTAGACGATCGGCACGCCCTCGTCGCGCAGGGCCTCGACCACCTCCCGGTTCCGCTCGACGACGAGGTAGGTGATGCCCTCGGCCTGCAGGGCCGCGGCCACCGGCTGGCCCACGCGGCCGTGCCCCACCAGGACGGCGTGGTCGTCGAGCGGCGCCCGCCCGACCGCCTCCGGCAGCGCGGAGAGGCTGCCCGAGGGCCGTTCGAGCAGGTCCGCCAGCCTGGGCCGCGCCCGGATCCACCTGGCGATCGGGTCGACGGTGCTGAAGATCACCGGGTTGGCGGTGATCGACAGGAGCGCGCCGGCCAGGATGAGGCTCTCGCCGCCCTCGGGGAGCAGGTCCAGGGAGGCACCCAACCCCGCGAGGATGAACGAGAACTCGCCGATCTGCGCCAGGCTCGCGGCCACGATGAGGGCGGTCCGGACGGGGTACCGGAAGGTGAGCACCAGCACGAGCGCGGCGAGGGACTTGCCGACCAGGATGATCACGAGGACGCCGAGGACCCGCAGCGGCTGCTCGACCAGGATCGCCGGGTCGAAGAGCATGCCGACGGCCACGAAGAAGAGGACCGCGAAGGCGTCCTGGAACGGCAGCGCATCCGCCGCGGCCTGGTGGCTCAGGTCCGACTCGCTGATCACGACCCCGGCGAAGAACGCCCCCAGGGCGAACGACACGTCGAACAGGGCGGCCGCGCCGACTGCGATCCCGACGGCGGCGGCGAGGACGGCGAGGGTGAACAGCTCCCGGGAGCCGGTGCGGGCCACGTTGCCGAGGAGCCACGGCACGACCCTGCGGCCCGCGACGAACATGATGGCGAGGAACGCGACGACCTGGGCCAGCATCCACGCGACGGCGGGCCCGATGGCGGTGGGACCGTCTGCCATCGGGGTGCCGCCGAGCGGGAGGGCGAGGGTCGGCAGCAGGACGAGGGCGAGCACCATCGCCAGGTCCTCGACGATCAACCAGCCGACGGCGATGCGCCCGTCGACGGAGTCGACCAGGCCGCGCGCGTCGAGTGCCCGGAGCAGCACGACGGTGCTGGCGACCGACAGGGAGACGCCCAGGACCAGCCCCTCCCCCCACGTCCAGCCCCACGTGCGGGCCATGACCGCACCCATCGCGGTCGCCGAGACGATCTGCACGATGGCGCCCGGGAGGGAGATCCGGCGGACGGCCAGCAGGTCCTCGACGGAGAAGTGCAGACCGACCCCGAACATGAGCAGGATGACGCCGATCTCGGCGAACTGGCCGGCGATCTCGGCGTCGGCGACGAAGCCCGGCGTGAAGGGACCGACCGCGACGCCCGCGAGGAGGTAGCCGACGAGCGGCGGCATGCGGAGGCGCTGGGCGATCAGCCCGAGCAGGAACGCGATCCCGAAGCCGACCGCCAGGAGCGCGATGACCTCGGTCTCGTGCGGCATCCGGGGCCCTCAGCCGCGCAGGTCCTCGACGATCCGCACGGCGTCGGGCGCACGGGCGGCGACCACCACCCGGTCGCCCGGCTGTGCCCGGTACCGGGTCTCGTCCTCGACGATCTCCGGGGTGGACCCCGAGAGCACCGCGAGGACCACGGCCTCGGCGTGCAGGCCCGCGATCTCGGTCTGGGTGAGGCCCACCGCCGAGGACGTCGGGCCGAGCGCCACGATGTCCACGACCGCCTCGTCACCCTCGTGGCGGGCGTCGTGGCGGGTGTCCAGGGAGAAGCGCGCGCCCAGCAGCAGCGACGCGACGACCACGGCCTCGTCGGGGTCGAGGGAGACCTGCTGGACCGGCTCGTCGTCCGGCCCCGGCACCCCGATCGAGCGGCGCCCGTCACGGTCGACGATGACGTAGAGCCGGCCACCGTCCGGGCCGTGCAGGTCGTAGCGGACCCCGACCCCCGGGAGGGACTGCTCGTGCACGTCGATCCTCATGGCCTGAGCGTAGCGACGCGGTCCCCGCGCACCTACCCGTGAACGGGGAGCCCGGCCGATCGGGGTCCGGTCAGTCCCGCAGCGCGCGGGCGAGCAGCTCCGCCGGGTGGTGGATCTCCCAGCCGGCCCGGGCGATCTGCATCGCACAGCCGGCGTTGCCGGACACGACGCCGTCCGCGCCGGCCCGCCCGATCGCGGCGTCCTTCGCGGCCAGCAGCGCGTCGCCGAACTCCGGCTGCTCCATCGAGTAGATGCCGCCGGATCCGCAGCAGCGCTGCTCGTCGTCCGGCTCGATCAGCTCGAGCTCGGGGATGGCCCGGAGCAGCGCGAGGGGCCGATCGGCGATCCGCTGCCACAGGCTGGCGAGCGTCACGCGCCTGGCCGGGCGCAGCCGAGATCCGAGCACCCGGTCCAGGCGGAGCAGCTGGGCCAGCGACAGGCCGGTCACCGCGGCGCGGAGCCAGGCCGGGCGGGCGAGCACCCAGAAGCCGACCCGGTGGGCCAGCCCGCGCAGCCCGGTCGGCGGCTCGCGGCGGGTCAGCTCGGTGCGGGCGGTCTCGATGAGGGACCCGTACTCGACCAGGGAGGGGCAGACCGCCTCGCAGGCCCGGCACTGGATGCAGGTCTGCAGCGAGTCGGCGACGGCCGGGTCGGTCAGCTCCACCTCGCCGGCGGCCACCAGCCGCATGGCCAGGATCCGGCCTCGCGGGCCGTGCTCCTCGAGGTGGGTCTCCTCGTAGGTCGGACAGGACGACAGGCAGAACCCGCACTGGACGCACTGGGCCAGCTGGTCGGCGTCGAAGATCGAGGCGGCGGGGTCGCAGGCGCTCGGGTCGATGGCGGTCATCGGCGGTCAGCCTCTCATCGGGTCCAGCGGTGGGGCGCCAGGACGCCGTCGGGGTCCAGGGCGGCGCCGATGCGGTCGGCGATCACGTTGCGGCGCGGGCCGCCGAAGGCGGGAAGGCCGAGGGACGGGACGAGGACCACCAGGCGGCCGCCGCGGTGCTCGCCCGCCGCCCGGGCCGCGGCCAGCTGCTCCGCGTCGCCGTCGAGGTGGCACACGCCGACGCCGTCCTGGGCGGCCCAGCGCAGGCCGAGCTCGCCGAGCTCCGCGGCGAGGGACGGCAGCGCGGCCGGGTCGACGGCGGCGCGGGCTGTGCCGGGCAGGTCGGGGGGATCACCCGCCTCGAGGCCGACGGCGGCGGCCTGGTCGGCGGCGTCGTCGGGGTGTCCCTCCAGCAGCACGTGCGTGCGCGTGGGGGTGGTGGTGCAGGCGGACGGCCGGTACAGGTGCCGGTCGAGGGCGTGGCGGGGTCCGTCGCTGACGTACCAGCCGCGGTGGCGTGCGAGGGGGCGGACCTTCAGCGTCACCTCGGTGATGACGGCGAGCGTGCCCCACGACCCGGTCAGGAGCCGGCAGATGTCGTAGCCGCTGACGTCCTTGACCGTGACCCCTCCGGCGGCCGCGACGTGGCCCGCCCCGGTGACGAACGCGACGCGGAGCACCCAGTCGCGGACACGTCCGGCGCCGAGCTGGCGCGGACCGGCCAGACCGGTGGCGATCCGGCCGCCGACAGTGCCGGCCGATGCGGCGCCCGCCGGGCCCGCGGGCTCGATCGGGCACTCCTGGCCGACCTCGGCCAGCACGGCCGCGAGCTCGGCCAGGGGCGTCCCGGCGCGGACCGTGATCGTCAGGTCGTCCGCGGCGTGGGAGACCACGCCGGTCATGCCGGCCACGGAGAGGACCTGCTCGCCGCCGGTCGGGAGCCGGTCGAGGACCGATCCGCCGCCGCGAACGTCGAGGGGCGTGCCGGCGTGGCGCGCGTCGGCGATGACGTCCCGGAGCTCCTCGGCGGTGGTGATCGACGTGGTGACGGCGCTCATACCCATGCTCCCTCGGGGACCATGCGGACCTCCTGGCAGCCGACGGTGCTGGGGAGCACCTTGTCGGGGTTCGCGAGGCCGCTCGGCTCGACCGCGTCGCGGACCAGCCGCTGCACGGCCAGGTCGTCGGCGGTGAACACGTGGGACAGGAAGTCCCGCTTCTCGATGCCGACGCCGTGCTCGCCGGTCACGGTGCCGTCCAGGCGCAGGGCGGTGGCCACGATGTCACGTCCGGCGGCGAACACGCGGTCGAGCACGCCCTCCTCGCGGCGGTCGAACAGGACGAAGGGGTGCAGGTTCCCGTCGCCGGCGTGCACGGCGTTGAGGATCACCAGGTCCTCTCGCTCGCCGATGGCGACGACCTCGTCGAGCATCTCCCCGAGCCGGGAGCGGGGGACGACGACGTCCTGGAGGAAGTAGTCGGGGCTGTGCTTGGCGATGGCCCCCGCCACCGCCTTGCGGCCCTTCCAGATGCGGGCGCGCTGCGCCTCGTCCGCCGCGGGTGGTGGAGGTGGCGCCGTTGCGCTCGGCCAGCCGGACCGCGGCGGCGTCGACGGGGTAGCCGGCGCCCGCGTACCCCTCCACCAGCTGGACGGCTCGCGCGTCCATCAGCTCGACGGCGTCGGGCAGCCGGTCGGAGGTCACCAGGTCGCCGACGGTCGCCGCGGCCTCCCGGAGCGAGCCGAAGCCGGCCAGCACGGTGCCGACGGCCGGCGGGATCGGCAGCAGCCGCAGGCAGGCGCCGGTGACGATGCCGAGCGTCCCCTCCCCGCCGACGGAGAGCCCGCGGACGTCGAGGCCGGCCAGGTCGGGGGCGCGGCCGTCCAGCAGGTGGGTGACCCCGTCGGCGTCGGTGAGCTCGACGGCCAGCACGTGCTGGCTCATCACGCCGTAGGTGAGGACGTGGATGCCGCCGGCGTTGGTGGCGACGTTGCCGCCGAGGGTCGCGGCGATCTGGCTGGCGGGGTCGGGCGCGAACCGCAGGCCGTGCGCCGCCCCCGCGCGGCCGAGGCGGGCGTTCACGAGCCCCGGCTCGACCCAGGCGCGACGGTTGGCCACGTCGAGCTCGCGCAGGGCGTCCATCCGGGCGACGCTGACGACGAGGGGCCGCACCCCTCCCTCCCCCGTCGGCGTGGCACCCCAGCCAGGCCGGTGCCGGCCGCCCGGGGGGTGAAGGGGACCCCGTAGTCCCGGCAGGCCCGCAGCACCGCTGCGGTCTGCCCCACGGTGCGGGGCAGCGCGACCGCCAGCGGGTCGGCGTTCAGGAACGACGCGTCCCGCCGGTAGGTGGCGCGGCCCAGGTGGCCCGCGCGGAGCCCGTCGTCGCCGAGGAGGGCGTGGAGGTCGGCCAGCAGCCGGTCCTCGCGACCGGTCAGCTGGCGGGAGGGGTCGTGCCAGGCCGGGACGGCGGGCGGGCGCCGCCCCGCCCCACCCCTCCGGGACAGCCTCACGCCGCCACCTCGACGCGCTCGTCGATGCCGAAGCGCTCGCGGCGGGCCCGGTCGACGGTCCACGCGCCCGCGGCGGCGAGGAGGACCAGGCCGATGGTGCCGGGGTTGAACCCGACGCCCCACACCATCACGTACGTGAGGGTGCCCGCGAAGGTGATGTAGTAGAGGAACGGGATCGCGACCTTGCGCATCAGGTCGCCCTCCCGGCCGATCAGGCCCACGGTCGCGGCGGCCGCGACGACGTTGTGCACGGCGATCATGTTGCCGCCTGCGCCGCCGACGGCCTGGGCGGCCACGATCGGGATCGTCGCGACGCCGATGCCCTCGGCCGTGGCGAACTGGAACTGGGCGAACATCAGGTTCGGGGATGCGGGTGATGACCAGGACGCTGGCCAGCAGGACGTAGGGCGCCCACGCCCGTGTGGTGCCGATGACCTGGCGGGGGGCCGCGGTGTCGGGCTCCAGGTCGCCCATCCAGGTGTCGAGCCAGCTGTCGCGGGGGGCGAAGGTCCACGGCTCGCGGGGCATGAGGATGCCTCGGCGTGCGGCGGTGATGACGACGGCCAGCCCGATGAGGGCGCCGAACAGCGACGGGAACTCCGGTCCGAGCAGGGCGGCGGTGGTCCAGTACGGGACGATCATGGCGAGCGCCGCGAAGATCGCGAAGCGCCAGATCGCCAGGCCCTCGCTGAACCGCTTCCGCTCCCCGAAGAACCGGGCGAGCAGGCACACCATGAACAGCGGGATGAGCGTGCCGACGATGCCGTGGACGGTCGCCGCGCCGACGGCGAGGTCGCCCAGGTAGCCGGGGAGGGTCCCGCCGGCGGCTTCGATGCTGGACTGCGCCGCGGTGTTCGACAGCCCGCCGTTGACGCCGATGAGGAGCGGGGTGCCGAGCGCACCGAAGGTGACGGGCGTCGACTGGATGATGAGGCCGCACATGACCGCGGCCATGGCCGGGAACCCGAGGGCGAGCAGGAGCGGGGCGACGACCGCGGCGGGGGTGCCGAAACCCGATGCGCCCTCGATGAAGGAGCCGAAGAGCCAGGCGATGATGATGGCCTGGATCCGCGGGTCCGGGCTATGCGGGTGAACGCCGCCCGGATGCTCGACATGGCCCCCGATGCCGTCAGCGTCGCGAGCAGCAGCAGCGCCCCGAACACGATGTAGAGGATCTGCACCGAGAGGCCGACGAGCAGCACGCCGATGACCAGCACCGGGAGGAAGGCCAGAAGGCTGAGAACGGCAAGGTTGTCCAAGGGGATCCCCTCCTCGAAAGGGTCCCGGCGGGCCGGCCTCGCACCGGCCACGGGTCACGTCGGCTGAGAGTCGCTCGGGGTGACCGTTCGGACTCCCGATGGACGCAGCATGGCTGCCCGCGGTGGCCCTCCGGAGGTGCCGAAGGTCCCGGTCGGCGCGGGTCCTCGTCTCCGGGTCCGTCCCGCTCGCCGCGACGTGCGGCGGCCCGCCTCCCTGCGGCTGCGGGGGTCCCGGGACCGTCCCGGACCGGCCGGGGACGGACTGGCCGGGCGGTCAGGATCCCGCGGCGCTCCGCGGCCGCACCACTGCGGTCGCCCAGGCTGCGGTGGCCCCGGCTGGTGATGCGCTGGTGAGGGCGATCAGGCCTGGTCGACGCGGGTCGGCACGCGGAGCACCGCGATGATCCCGATGGCGCACAGGACCGCGAGCACCCCACGGGCCACCGGCGTGGTCAGCCCGAACACGGCCCCGGCACCGCCGAAGACCACGATGCTGGTGATCGCGATCACCTTCGCCCGGCGCGGCATGCCCCGTCCGGCCCGGAAGTCCGCGACCGTCTGACCGACGCCGGGGAGGTTGAGGACCCAGGCCTCGAGGCGTGGGCTCGAGCGGGTGAAGCACGCTGCCGCACCGATGAAGAACACGGTCGACGGGAGGCCGGGCACCACGACGCCGATGCCCCCCACCGCCACGCAGAGCAGGCCGAGGGCGATCCACAGGCCACGCACCAGCGGTGATCGCCCGCGGTCGACGTCCGGGTCTGCGGGACCTTGGAGTTGCACGACCACCCACGGTACGCCCTCGTGCCGTCCGGCCCCCAGCGCGCAGCGCTCCACCGCGCCCGCCATCGCTCCACGGGCGCACGACGAGCGTCCCCCACACCCCCGACCACCCGCCAGCGCCCCACGGGCGCACGACGGCACCGGCCACGGTCACCCCCACCGGGAAGCGACGGGACCCCCGAGCGGTTGCACCCCCGACCACGCACCCGCACGAGAGGAGCCCGCCATGCCGACCGCCACCTGGAACGGGAGGGTCATCGCCCGCTCCGACGACACGATCGTCGTCGAGGGCAACCACTACTTCCCGCCCGACAGCGTCGACGCCTCGGTCCTGCGGGACAGCGACACCACGAGCCGGTGCCCGTGGAAGGGCCTCGCCAGCTACAAGGACGTCGTGGTCGACGGAGACGTCAACGCCGACGCGGCCTGGTACTACCCCGAACCGAGCGAGGCCGCGTCCCAGATCGCCGGCTACCTCGCGTTCTGGAAGGGCGTCCAGGTCAGCACATGACGCGGTGCGCCGGCGGGTAGACGTGGCACATGGTCGACCACCGACCCGTCGCCCACCTGCGGCCCGAGACGGGGTGGATGAACGACCCCATCGGCCCGATCCGCTGGCGCGGCCGGACCCACCTGTTCCACCAGGCCAACCCGGCCGGCGGGTTCTGGGACCGGCCGCACTGGGGGCACTTCGCCACCGCGGACCTGGTCCACTGGGAGCGCCGGCCGCTGGCCCTCTCCCCCGATGCGGACGGTCCCGACGCCGACGGGTGCTACTCCGGTTGCGTCGTGGACGACGACGGCGTGGCCACGATGCTCTACACGGGCGCGCGTGGCCCGCTGGGGCACTCCCAGGCCCAGACCACCTGCGTCGCCCGGAGCACCGACGACGACCTCGACACCTGGACCAAGGACCCCGAGAACCCGGTCGCCGAGCCCCCGCCGGACCTGGACCTGCTGGGCTACCGCGACCCGTTCGTCTGGTCCGACGGCGGACGCTGGCACCAGCTCATCGGCGCCGGCATCGTCGGGCAGGGTGGTGCGGTCCTGCACCTGACCTCCGACGACCTGCGGTCCTGGACCGACGAGGGTCCGCTGCTCACCGGCGCGACCCTCGATGCAGCCGACGTCGACGGGGCCGCCTGGACCGGGACGATGTGGGAGTGCCCGGCATTGCTGCGCGGCCCCGACGCCGACGCCCTGATCGTCAACGTCCACGACGACACGACCGCGAGCCCCAAGCCGACCCACCACCCGGTGGCCGTCATCGGGCGGCTCGCCGACGGGGCGTTCACCCCCCGGCGGCTGCAGCGCGTCGATGCCGGGCCCGACCTGTACGCGCCCTGCCTGCTCGTCGAGCCGTCCGGGGCCGTCATGTGGGGGTGGTCGTGGGAGGCGCTGCCGGTCGAGGCCCAGCGGGCAGCCGGCTGGTCCGGCGTCCTGTCCCTCCCCCGGGCCGTCCAGGTGGTCGATGGCCAGCTGGTCGTCACCCCGCTGCCCGAGCTCGACGACCTCCGGACCGATGCCCGGCGCATCACGCGGGTGGCCCGCGACGGGGGGTGGCGCGCCGAGGGGGCGGTGGGGGACGTCGTCGCCCTCGTCCTCCGCGTGGCCGTCGACCGCGGCCCGGTGGAGCTGGCCGTCCGCTGCGCCCCGGACCGCGCCGAGGTCACCACGATCGGGTTCGACCCGCAGGCCGGGCGGCTGTGGCTGGACCGGGACCGGTCGAGCCTCGACCCGGCCGCGACGGGCGGGACGCACACGGCCGCGGCCACCGTCCCCGACGAGGTGGTGGAGCTCCGCTGCGTGGTCGACCGGTCGATCGTCGAGGTCTTCGTCGCCGGCGTGGCCCTGACGGCGCGGATCTACCCGACCCGCCCGGACAGCGTGGGCGTCGAGGTCACCGGCCCCGGCGCGGACGCGGTCGACCTGGCCGCCTACGACCTCGGATCGGTCTGGGTCTCCTCCACCTCCGGCTGATCGCCGGCGGCCCCGCCGGGGGGGTTCCAGCCCACCGCCTCACCGCGAGCCCAGGCGACCATCTCGGCGGTCGCCTCCTCGCGGCGCGGCACCGCGACGAGGACGAGGTCGCCGGGCTGCAGCACCGTCTCGCCGTCGGGCAGCACGACCTGGTCCTCCCGCAGCACGGCGGTCAGCCGCGCCCCCGCGGGCAGCGGCACGTCCCTGATCCGCTGGCCGGACACCGCCAGTCCGTCGACGATGTCCACCTCCATGAGGTCCGCGTCCACGCCGTCGAGCGGCACCGCCTCGGCGATCGGTGCCCAGACGTCCGGCCCCTCGGGCAGACCCAGCCATCGGGCGAGGAACCCGACGGACGAGGACTGGAGGACCGAGGAGATGAGCACCACGAAGAACACCACGTCGAAGATCGTCTGCCCGCCCGGCACGCCGGCGGTGAGGGGGAACGTCGCGAGGACGATCGGCACCGCCCCGCGGAGCCCCGCCCACGACACCAGCGTCACCTCGCGCGGCGTGAACCCGAACCAGGGGAGGCACAGCCAGACCGCGACGGGGCGGGCGATGAAGACGAGCACGGCCGCGACCGCCAGGGCGGGCAGGGCCACGCCGGGCAGCCGCGAGGGGAACACCAGCAGGCCCAGGACCAGGAACATCATGATCTGGGCGATGTTGGCGATGCCCTCGTGGAACTGGCGGATGCCCCGCCGGTGCCGCGGGACCAGCGCCCCGACGAACAGCCCGACCACGTAGACGGCGAGGAAGCCCGACGCGCCCAGCGCCGCGGTCGTGCCGTACGCGACGCCGGCGAGCGCGAGCGCCCCGACGGGGTACAGCGCGGTCGGGCCCCTGCCGAGGTGACGCATGACCGTGGCGCCGAGGACCCCGAAGAGCACCCCGCCGAGCACGCCGCCGAGGAGCTGGCGGATCGCGAAGGTCGCGATGTCCGGCGCGGACGCCGGTGCCTCGACGGTGGCGAGGACGGCGAGGGTCAGCACGATCGCCGCCGGGTCGTTGCTCCCGGACTCGACCTCGAGCAGGGCGCTGAGGCGACGCGGCAGCGGGGCGCTGCGGAGCACGGCGAACACCGCGGCGGCGTCGGTGGAGGCGACGACGGCGCCGATGAGGAGCGCGGTCCGCCAGGTGACGTCGAGGATCAGCCAGGCCCCGAGCGTCGTCAGGCCGGCGGTGACGACGACGCCGACGGTCGCGAGCACCAGACCGGGGCCGAGCGCCCGGCGGACGTCGCCGGGCTTGGTGGTCAGACCGCCCTCGAACAGGATCATGACCAGCGCGATGACCGCGCCGAACTGGGCGACCTCGGGGTCGGAGAGGCTGAGCAGGTTCAGCCCGTCGTCCCCGATGGCCATGCCGACGGTGAGGAACACCAGCAGGCCGGGGACGCGTGCCCGCTCGGCTGCGCCCGCCGCGACGACGCCGAGGAGCAGCAGCAAGGCGCCGATCAGGACGAAGTCGTCGCCGGGGAGCGACATGGCATCCACGGTGAGCCTCCTCGACGTCCGACCTCAGGGCGTGCCAGGATGCCAGCCCTCCGACCCCCTGCCCGTCAGCCCTGCGCGCGGCGGCCTTCACGTGCGGCGTCGACGATGGCGGCCACCCGCCGTGCGCGGGTGTCGTCCCGAGCCGCGCTGACCACCCACCACAGCATCTGCTTGCGGGCGGACGGCGGGAAGGCGTCCCAGCTGGCCCTCGCGGCCGGGACGGCGTCCAGGGCGCGGGCCAGCCCCTCCGGTTCTATCAGGTCCTCGACCGCGTCGAACCGCATCCACCAGCCGTTCGCCTTGGCGACCTCGACCGCTCGGCGTCCGGCGTCGGTCATGAGCCCGGCGGCCTCCATGCGGTCGACTCGCTCGCGGTTCAGGCGCGTCCAGCTGCTCCGCGGCTTGCGCGGCGTCATCAGCTGCAGGTTCCGCTCGTCGTCGAGGCGGTTGACGGTCGAGTCGATCCAGCCGACGCAGATCGCCTCCTCGACCGCGTCGGGGTACGGCACCGCCGGACGCCCGGTCGCCGACTTCCAGGTGGCCAGCCACACCCCGCGCTCGGTCAGGTGGTGGGCGGCGAGCCACGCCCGCCAGGCCGCACGGGTCTCGGCGTGGTAGATCGGCATGTCGAAGGTCCACGTCGGGGGGTGGTCGGACGCGGACGGCGGCGGTCCCTGGTCGGTCATGGCGCGATCATGCCGCTCGGCGACCGGAGCGCGGCGGCGAGCTCGGCGCCGGTGCGCACCACCACGTCCGCGACGGGTCGCCGGTTCGCGACGCGGGCGCCCTGCCGTCCGCTGAGCCCGAGCACGGCGGGATCGATCCCCGCCGGATCACCCAGCGCCATGATCAGCGCCGACTCGGGGTCGGCGGCGTGGCGGCTGTCGGGCTCGGGTCGGGGCACGACCAGCCGACGGCCGTGGACCAGCGCGAAGCGGACCGTCGCGGAGGTCCCCCCGCCGAGGCCCGCCTGGGCCACGACGACGGTGTGGGAGAGGCCGCTCTGGATGCGGTCGCGGGCGTCGAGGGACGGGCGGGTGGGTGCACTCCCCGGGGGCTGCTCGGAGATGACCGCACCACCGGCGGCGAGGATCGCGTCCCGGTGCTCGGCCAGTCGCGGGGGCACCCGGTCGAGGCCGCCGCCGAGGACGCTGACGACCCGGCCGCCCGCGTCGACCGCGGTGCGCTCGGCGATCTGGTCGACCCCGTCGGCCATGCCCGAGATCAGGACCGCGCCGGTCGCCGCGACCTCGTGGGCGGCCCGGTGCGCGACGCGGCAGCCGTAGGCGGATGGCGTCCGCGTGCCGACGACGGCGATCCCCGGGTCCGGCGGGAGGCTGCCCTCGACCCAGAGCAGCGCCGGGGGGTTCGGGATGGCCGCGAGGTGGGCGGGGTAGCGGGCGTCGAAGGCGGACAGCACGATCCCGTCGAGGGTGCGCGGCAGCGACACGTCCGGCACCGTCCGCAGCCGGTCCGCCAGCCCGGCGACACCGAGCCGGAGGAGGGTGGGGCGGTCAGCGTCGGCGAGCGCCGCCCACGTCGGGAGGGCGTCGGCGATGCGGCGTGCCCGGACCGCGTCCACGCCCGGGATGCGCGTGAGCCGCCACAGCCCCCGCGCCGACCGGGGCCCGTCGGGATCGACGGTGCCGGGTCCGCGGTCGGTCTGGACGGCCACGCCACCATCATGGCCGGGGGGTGCGACACCCCGACGTCGCCGGTCAGGTCACCTCGTCGGCGACGAACCGATCGAGCGCCTCGGTCAGCCGCCGCCGGGTCGCGGTGTCCGCGAACGACGCGGTGATGCCGGTCCGGGCGATCGCCACGAGTGCGTCGCGGTCCAGGCCGAGGACCTCCGCGGCCACCAGGTACTCGCCGACCAACGTCGTGTCGAACATGCCGGGGTCGTCGCTGCCGAGGGTGACGGGCACGCCGGCGTCGAGCAGCTTCGGCAGCGGGTGGCCCTCCAGCACGTCGACGGCGCGTGTCCGGAGGTTCGAGGTGGGGCAGACCTCCAGGGTGATGCCCTCCCCGGCCAGCCGCGCGAGGAGGTCCGGGTCGTCCGCGGCGGCGATGCCGTGGCCGATCCGCTCGGCGCCCAGCACGTCGAGGGCATCGCGGATGGTGTCGGGACCCGTGGTCTCGCCGGCGTGGGGGACGCTGTGCAGCCCCAGCGCGCGGGCCCGGGCGAAGACCTGCTCGAACTGGGGTCGGGGGACGCCGACCTCCGGTCCGCCGAGACCGAACCCGACGCTGCCCTCGGGCGCGTGGGCCTCGACCCAGTCGATCGTCCGCTCCCCGGACTCGAGGCCGAGCTCACCGGGGATGTCGAAGACCCACGCGAGCTCGACGTCGTGCTCCGCCCGCGCCCGGCGGCGACCGGCGGTCAGCGCCTCGGCGACCGCATCCGGCGCGATCCCCATGAGGAGGTGGCTGTCGGGGGTGACGGTCAGCTCGGCGTAGCGGATCTGCTGCGCCGCCATGTCCCGGGCCGCGCCGACCACGAGGGCCTCGACGTCCTCCGGCGCGCGGACCAGCGCGTTGACGCTGATGTACACCTCGATGAAGTGCGCGAAGTCGGTGAACTCGTAGTAGGCCTCGAGGGCGTCCCGCTCGGTCGGCACGCCGACGTGCGGGTGGCGCCGCGCCAGCTCGAGGACGGTGTCCACCGAGGCGGCGCCGACCAGGTGGACGTGCAGCTCGGTCTTCGGCATGGCAGCCGCGAAGGCGGCCAGGTCAGATCCCATGCGCACCATTCGACCACGGCCCTCAGGACAGCGGCGGCAGGCGGTCGATGACGTGCTCGGCGATCGCCAGGCTGGACGTGGCCGCGGGGGACGGGGCGTTGCGCACGCTCGTCACGCCGTCGGCGTGGTCGATGCGGAAGTCGTCGACCAGCGATCCGTCCCTCGCGAGTGCCTGCGCACGCACGCCGGTGCGACCCCGGACCACGTCGCGGGAGCCGATCGCGGGCACGTACCGGCGCGCCCGGCGCATGTACGCGCGGCGGGACAGCGACCCCACCAGCTCGGCCACCCCAGTCCGCCAGTGGGCGCGGGCGAGGCGCCAGGTGCCGGGCCAGGTGAGGGTGCGCAGCACGTCGCGGACGTCGACGTCGCGGCGGCGGTAGCCCTCGCGGCTGAGGGCGAGGACGGCGTTCGGGCCGACCTCGAGCCCACCGCCGACCAGCCGGGTGAAGTGGACGCCGAGGAACGGGTAGCGGGGGTCGGGCACCGGGTAGACCATGCCGCGCACAAGGTCCTGCTTGGCCGCCGCGACCGCCATGTACTCGCCGCGGAACGGGACGATCCGGAGCTCGGCGCTGCCGGCGGCGTCGATGCCCACCCGGTCGGACTGCAGGCCGGCGCAGACGACGAGGTGGCGGACGCGGTGCGGGCCGTCCGACGTCCGGACCTCGACCGTCCCGCCGCGACGGGCCACGGCCTCCACCCGCACCGACCGCAGGACGGACCCGCCGGCGGCCTCCACGTCGGCGGCGAGTGCGCGCGCCACCGCCGCGAAGTCGGTGATGGCCGTCTCCGGTGAGTGCAGTGCGGCGATGCCCGTGGCGTGCGGCTCCACCTCCGGGATCGCCGCCCCCGGGAGCCTGCGCAGGCCGGGGACGCCGTTCTCGAGGGCGCGCGCCTCGAGGTCGTCGAGGCGGCCGAGCTCCTCACGGTCCACGGCGACGACCAGCTTGCCGCAGACCTCGTACGCCAGACCCCGGTCGGCGCAGTACTCCGCGAGCATCGCCCTCCCGGCGGTGCACAGCCGAGCCTTCAGGCTGTCCGGCGGGTAGTAGACGCCGGCGTGGACCACGCCGGAGTTGTGCCCGGTCTGGTGGGCGGCCAGGTCGTGCTGCTTCTCGAACACCACCACCTCGACGCCGGGCAGTCGGCGGGTCAGCTCGCGGGCGACGGCCAGGCCGACGATCCCCCCGCCGACCACGCCGATCGGGAGGTCCACGACCCGACGCGCGACGGCCACGTGCGACGACCCCGTCAGCCGCGGCAGCGCTGGCAGAGGCCGTAGATGTCGGCCCGGTGCCCGGTCACCTCGAAGTCGTGGGCCGCGGACACCTTCGCCACCCACTCCTCCACCAGCCCCGCCTCGAGCTCCTCCACCTCGTTGCAGGTGGTGCAGATCAGGTGGTGGTGGTGGGACGTCGAGCAGAAGCGGTACGCCTGCTGGCCCTCCCGCTCGATCACGTCGAGCAGGCCGGCCTCCTCGAGGGACTCGAGCGCCCGGTAGACGGTGGACAGCCCGATGGGGTCGCCGTGGGCGCGGAACTCCATGTAGAGGTCCTGGGCGCTCAGCGCCTCGGTCCGCTCGCGCAGGGCCTCGAGCACCGCGGTGCGCTGCCGGGTGACCCGCAGGCCCGCATCGCGCAGGACCTTCTCCTCCATGTCGGCTGCTCCGTCCACCGGTGTCACGCTGCGGTCGAGGCCGAGGAGGGTACCCCCGTGCGCCGCTGGCGGAGCCCCTGGCGGACCGAGGTCACGCCGAGGACGAGGAAGAAGATCGCGACCGACGAGCCGGCGATGGCCGCCGAGCCGGCGAGGTCGAGGTGGTAGCTCAGCTCGAGGCCGACGACCACCGCCAGGACCCCGAGGAGGAGGGAGAGGGCCATGACCGCCGGGACGCGCCGGACCACCTGGGTGGCGGTCGCCGCCGGGGCGACGAGCAGGCCGAAGACGAGCAGGCTGCCGACGGTGCGGAAGGACGTGACGACGGTGAGGCCGATCAACCCCAGCAAGGCGGCGCGGGCAAGGCGGGGGCGGAGCCCGAGCAGCACCGCCTTGCGCTCGTCGAAGGACAGGGCGAGGAACGCGCGGTAGCCGACCACGGAGGCGACCACCGCGACGGTCGTGGCGATGGCCTGCAGGCGGATGTCCGCGGCGGTCACGCCGAGCACGTCGCCGAAGAGGAACGCGGTGACGTCGACGGCGAAGCTCCGCGACCGCGAGATGATCGCGACGCCGAGCGCGAGCATGCCGGCGAACAGCAGCCCGGTGCCGGTGTCCTCGGGCAGGCGAGCCCGCTCGGAGACCACCGAGACGCCGGCCACGGTCACCACCGCCGCGATCGCCGCGCCGAGGGTCAGGTCCGCGCCGGTGAGGGCCGCGATGGCGATGCCGGGGATCACGCCGTGGGCGAGCGCGTCGCTCATGAAGGCCAGCGAGCGCAGGACCACCCAGACGCCGACGGTCGCGCACATCACCGCGACGAGCAGACCGGCGACCAGGCCGCGCTGGGTGAAGCCCGACGCGAACGGCTCGAGCAGGAGGTCCACCATCGGCTCAGAGGATGCCAGGCCGTCAGCCGAGCGCCTCAGCGATCGCGGTGGCGTTGGACCGCAGCAGGTCCTCATAGGTCGCCGCGGGGCCGTCGGGCTCGCTGAGGGACTCGGTGTGGAGGGTCACGACCTCGACGTCGCCGCCCACCTCCTGTGCCACGACCTCGGCGAGCCGCGGCGCGGCGCTGGTCTCGGCGAAGATCGCGGGGACACCCGCCTCCTCGATCGCGTGGACCACCTCGTCGAGGTCGGCCGCGCTCGGCTCGGCCAGGGTGGTGGCGCCGGGGATCACGGTGGCGACCACCTCGAAGCCGTACCGGTCGGCGAAGTAGCCGAGCGCGTCGTGGTTGGTGACGAGCCGGCGTCGGGCGTCGGGCACGGCGTCGAGGATCTCGACGACCTCCGCGTCGACGGCCTCGAGCTGCCCCGCCAGGTCGTCGGCCCGCGCCGCCCAGTCGATGTCGCGGTCGTCGCTGTCGGCCAGCGCCTCCCCCAGGGCGGTGACGACGTCGGCCATGCGGAGCGGGTCGGTCCAGAAGTGGGGGTCCGCGCCGTCGTGGTCGTGCCCGTCCTCGTGGCCGTCCTCAGGTGCCTCCGCGTGGTCGTCGTCCGCTCCGAACTCGATGACGTCGACGTGGTCCAGCGCGTGGACGACCCTGACGCCGTCCTCCTCGGCCGCCTCGATCGCATCGAGCAGGCCCTCTTCCAGGTCGCCGCCGTTCGTAACGAGGAGGTCGGCGGCGCGCACCGCCTCGGCTTGCGCGGCGCTGGGGGTGAAGGCGTGCGCGTCCGCGCCCACCGGGAGCAGCACCTCGACGTCGGCGTCCTGCTGGACGAGCTGGCCAACGACGTCGCCGAGCACCGTGGTGGTCACCACGATCGACGGCCGGCCGTCCTGCGCGGCGTCCCCGGACGGGCTGGGCGTCGCCTCGCCCCCACCGCAGGCGGCGAGGGTGAGGACGAGCAGGACGAGCAGGGCGACCGGGATGGCGGTGCGCGGCAGGCGGGGCACGGGATCTCCAGACGGGCGGCGAACATGACAACGGATCTCATGTTCAGTTGCTCGGGAGTGTGCCACTCCTCCCTCGACGGCGCAGCGCGGACCCCGGCGGTCAGGCCGGTCGGGTCACCGCCCGCGCCATCACCCGGCCAGCAGCGCCACCACCGCATCGACGACGGCCTGGCCGATCGCGGCCACCCCGCCCACGACCAGGACCCGGTCCACGTCGACGGCGGCCTCCCCCAGGTAGGTTGCGATCGGCTCCGGCAGCGCACCGTCGGCCGGGACGAGGAGGAGCGGCCCGCCGGCATCGTCGCCACCGGGACCGGCGAGGGGGATCGAGGCGAGGGCGTCGGGGAAGTCGTCGGCGCTGGCGAGGTGCACCGCGGTGGGGTCCTCCCAGGCGTGCTCGGCGACGGCGACCGACAGCGCTGCCGGGTCGGCACCCGGGATCGCCTGCGCCTCTGGGTCTGCGGTCACCGCGGCGTCACCGATGGCGACGACCTCGCGGTCACCGGCCGCCTCGAGCCACGTCGCGGTCGCCGTCGGCATCGTCGCGCCGTCGGTCAACAGCACCACGCCGTCGATGGTGGTGGCGGCGGACCCGGCCAGCAGTGCGGGGGCGTACCCGCCGCCGTCGGCCAGGTGGACCGGGCCACCGCCGGCATCGGGGTGGTCGGCGATCTGCGCCGCGGTGTCGAACCGGGTGGCCCCGCCGACCCGCTCGACGGTGCGACCGGTGTCGGCGAGCGCCTGCTCGACCGCGGGGCTGATCGCCGCCTCGCCACCGGCGATCAGGACCGTGCCGGCCCCCTCCCCCAGCAGGCGGTCGAGCTCGCCGGCCACGCGGGCGTCCAACTGGTCGCGGGGCGTGAGCAGCACCGGTGCGTCGAGGCGGTCCGCGAGCGGCCCGACCGCCAGCGCGTCGGCGGCCACGTCCTGGCGGGCGATGACCGCGGTGTCCGCGCCGCCCAGCGGGTGCTGGTGCCGGCTGGCCGCGATGGCCGTGGCGATCCGGTCGTCGCCGGCCACGCGCTCGACGGCCAGCGGCGCCTGCCGGGTGGGCACCGACACGGTGGCGGCGACCTCCACCTGCGCAGGGACGCGCGCCGGCAGGTGCATCAACGACGTGGTGGTGACCTGGAGGTCCAGGTGGTCGCCCTCCGGGAGGGTGTAGGCGATGCCGGACATCTCGAGGGTGACCGGCTCGGGGTCGGCGGTCAGGTCGACCCGCAGCGGGGTCTCCTGGAGGTTCACGACCTCGCGGGCCTCGCGGTGGACGAGCTTGGCGAACACGTGGGCGAGCGTGCCCTGGCCGCTGACTTCGATCTCGAGGGTGGGCATGCCGAGGAGGTCGACCGGGCCGTCGTCGGCCGCCAGCACCTCCACCGATGCCATCTGCGGGTCGCCGTCGGTGGAGGGCAGCGCGATCGTCGGCAGGCCCTGGGCCTGGGAGGGATCGGGCAGACCGGTCTGGACCAGGCTCGCCTCGAGCGACGCGGTGGCGACGTCGGTACCGGTGAAGTCCTCGACGCCGCGCCAGACGCCCTCGTTGGTCCGGTACTCGACGGTCGGGCCGGTGTCGACGTCCTCACCGCGGAGGTACCGCGCGAACCAGGTGAGGATGGCCTCGTCGAGGTGGCGGCGGTCGTCTAGCTCGGCGTAGCTGGCCGGGCAGGCGACGTGGCCGCCGCAGAAGGCGATGTACCGCGAGGGGATGCCCTGGTCGCGGACGTGGCGGTGGATGCGGTAGCCGTCGGAGAGGTCGAAGAGGGTGTCGACGCTGCCGTTCATCACGAGGGTGGGGACGCTGACCGGGGTCTCGATGCCGTAGTGGTCGAGGCTCGAGTCGGCGAAGAACTCGAGGGAGGACTCGCTCGGGGTGCCGAGCAGCAGCCCCTCGATCTCGGCCTGTGCGAGCTCCGGCGCGTAGATGCCCGGCTCGACGCCGGTGGCGTTGCCCGGGTTCAGCCCGCCGGTGCCGGCCGTGGCGGCGCCGGCGACGAACAGCAGCTGGGACCACGCGAAGTTGACGACGCCGTTCTCGTACAGCGAGTACCGCAGGTCCGACCAGCTGATCTCGGGGGCGATCGCGTCGATCCGCGGGTCGATCGACGCGGTCGCGGTCTGGATGCCCCCGGCGTAGGACCCGCCGGTCATCCCGACGACCGGGTCACCCGGCGCCTCCTCGGCGATCGGGGCATTGGCCACGACCCAGTCGAGGACCGCCATCGCGTCCCGCCCCTCGAACTCGGGCTTGTCGACGTGGGCGACGTCGCCGGACTGCCCGAACCCGCGCTGGTCCCAGGTCACGACCGCGTAGCCGGCGTCGAGGAGGCGCTCGAGCGTGCCGCCGACCGTCGTCTCCCCGGTCCCGCCCCACCCGTGGGTCCGCATGACGAGGGGCACCGGGTCGTCCTCGGTGGTCCCTGGGGGCAGGAACAGCGTCGAGAAGATCTCGGTCCCGTCGAAGCTGGTGATGACCTGTGAGGTGATCGTCGGCTCGTCGTCCTGGCCGACGGCGTGCGGGGCCCCGAGGGCGAGCAGGGCGAGGGTGAGGAGGACGGCGGCCCGGCGGCGGGCGGTGCGGCTCATGGGGTGGAGTTCGGCGTCGAGCGCGGCGACTCCTGCTGCGCTCAGGCCGTCGCGATGGACAACAGGGCGACCCCGAGCCACCCCGTCGCGGTGGCGGTGGCGGCCTGGCTGCCGCGTGCGGCGCGACGGGCCCGGGTCAGCGCGACCGCCCCGCAGGCCGTGACCACCGCGACCTGGACCCAGACCCTGGCTGCGTCACCGAAGGGCCAGGGGTGCAGCGGCCACGACGCCGTGCCGAAGAGGTCGACGTCGCCCCCGAACGGGCTGCCGGCGCGGATGACCAGCAGCTGGACCGACGTCCACAACCGGTCCCGCTCGATCGCCAGCGCGAGGCCGAGGGCGACCACGACCCCGGCGTGCACGTCCGCCACCGCGGACTCGGCCGACTCCCGACGGCCCCACGCACCCGCGGCCAGTGCGAGCGCGCCCCCCAGGGTGACCGCGACCGCGAACCCGATGCCGACCGCCGCGTCGCCGTAGGGGTCGGCACCGAGCTGATCGAGCTGGTGCAGCCACCAGCGCGAGAACCGCACCTCCCCGAACAGCAGCCCACCGGCGAGGATCCCCATCGTGGCGTGGACCGCGCGGGGCTGGGCGGCCCGCGATCGGTGTCGTCCGGACCGGCCGATGGCCCCGAGGGCCACGGACATGACCTCGGCCCGGTCCAGCCAGGTGCGACGACCGGTGACCAGGCAGCCCGCCAGCGCGAAGATCGTGTAGCCGCCGAGGGCCAGCGCGATCGAGCGCGGCGCGAGCGCCTGCGGGAACACCGTCAACCACCAGGTCCACGTCACCGCCCCCACGGCGGCCACCCACCCCAGGCGCGGCGTGGATCGGTTGGCGGACCCGCCGGTGACGGCCTCGAGACCGCGCGCGAGGGTGTCGAAGGGGTTCAGCAGCCGCCAGACGTCGCCGGCCACGAAGCTCACGAGCAGGAGCAGCGGCCAGCCCGCGCCGATCACCAGCGCGGTCGTGATCGTGTCGAGCTGGCCGGGCGGCCCCAGTCGGCCCGCCAGGATCGCCATGGCGAGTAGCCCCAGCCCGACGGCCCGGCCGACGACGAGCCGTGCACCGCCGGCGCCCCCCACCCCGCGACCTAGCCGCGGCGTGCGCGCACCGGCACGTGACGAGATCAGGAGCACGACCAGCAGCGCCGCGGCCGCGACCACCGCTGACGGCACGCCGAGTCCGGCCGCGTCGACGAGCGGGTGGGCCAGGACGATCATGCGCGCGCCGGCATCGAGGACATCCGATCGCAGACTACGGCAGGGATGGCGTCCGCCGACGGCGAACCCTCCACGCACGGGGTCGCCAGCGAGCCGGCGGTGTGGTTGGTTGGTGGACCCCACCCGCAGTCAGGGCGAGCCGAAGGCGAGGCAGGCCATGGGACCACGTCGAGCGACCACGACGGTGCTGGTGGTGACCGCGCTGGCGGTCGCGACCCTCCTGGCGGTGCCGGGCATCGCCGCAGCCGACCACCCGGCGGTCGGGGGCGCGACCTTCGCGCCTGCCGGCGGGACCGGCATCAACAGCGGCGGGGAGGGAGCGGAGTGGGAGCACCTCGGCTCGTTCACGACCGGGAACCCGCACTCCGACCTGGACTTCTTCACCCAGGGCGGCATCACCTACGCCTCGGTCGGCACGATCGCCGCGGGAGGGAACTCCGCCGGTCAGACGATCGTCCAGCTGACCGACGAGGACGGGGCCGTGGCGCCGTCGTTCGTGGCCGGCCACCCCTCCGCCACCTGCATCACCGACCCGGCCTCCGCGCTGGGCCTCCAGCACGACGTCGAGGCGACGCCGAAGGGGGACGTGCCCCTCAACACCGATTGGGGTGACCTCGCGGTGCGGGAGGACGCCCAGCTGCTGATCGACGCCTCCGACGCGCCGGGCCGCTGCCACGACGGCGGCCTGACCGGGCAGGGCCTGCTCGACGCGCCCCAGGGCGGGCTCGAGCTGATCGACATCACCGATGTGACCGCCCCGGTCGAGATCGCGCTGGTCAGCCACATCGGGGAGTCCCACACCGTCAACGTCGACCCGTCGCGACCACACATCGTGTACTCGGTCACCTCCGACTCGATCGGGGTCGCCGCGGACGCCGACGACTGCGACGACGACGGTGACACCGGCGAGCTGATCCGCGGCAACGAGTGCGGCGGGCTCGGGCTGGACGGCTTCGAGGTCCTCGACATCTCGAGCTGCCTCGACTTCCCCGCCGACGCCACGACCGAGGACAAGCGGGGCATCGCCGCCGACGGCGGGTTCGCCGAGGACGAGGGCTGCCGTCCGCTGGTCTACCGCTACCGCTACGACGACCTCGACATGGCCCTCGGCCACACCAACACGGGCAGCATCTACGGCTGCCACGAGCTCGAGGTCTTCCCCGACGACACCCTCACCTGCGCGGGTGGCGCGGCGCTGATGACCTTCGACATCTCCGGCATGTTCGACGACGCGGGGACACCGGAGGATCGGACGGACGACACGATCAACGGGGACCCACTGCCGTGCCGGCTGCGGGCGAGCACGTCCGGTCCCGACCGGGCCACCGGGGCACCGGTGCTCGACTGCGTGCAGGGCGGCACCGACACCGACCCGATCGACCTGAGCGTCGCCGGGTGGATCGAGGCGGGCGCGCCATCGGTGGCGGGCGTCGAGCACATCGCCAGCGCGTACCACATGGGTCGGGAGAGCACGACCGGCTCCGCCGACCCGTCCCAGCCCGCCACCGAGGACATCGACTTCAACCACGAGGCGGAGTTCACCCACTCCGGGGACTTCGTGCTGACCACCGACGAGCGTGGCGGCGGCGTGCTGCCACCGGGCGCCACCTGCGTCCAGGGCGTGGACAACACGGCTGGCAACGGCGGGATCCACGCCTACGCCACCGACCGGCTGCTCGCCGAGCGGCCCGAGCCGGTGACGACCGCCGAGGAGTCGTCCTTCGACCCGGAGGTCGCCTTCGAGAGCTACGCGAGGACCCCGGCCGACCCCGAGACCGGCGAGGGCGGCGACAAGGCCATCTACCGCGCCCCCGTCCGCACCGGCGCGCAGGCGACGATCTGCACCGCGCACGTGTTCCACCAGATCCCGGGGCAGAACCGGATCTTCATGGGCTGGTACTCCCAGGGCACCCAGGTGGTCGACTACATCGAGCACCCGGACGGGACCTTCGAGTTCACAGAGGTCGCCTGGTTCATCCCCGAGGCTGCCGACCAGTGGGTCTCGGCGATCTTCGACATCACCGAGAACACCGACGGCACCTGGACCTACACCGGCGCGACCGGCGACTTCCGCCTGACCGAGGGCGGGCGGAACGCGATCGACATCTACTCCGTCACGCTGCCCGCGCCGGCGCAGTTCGCGGGCGGGTCCCCGATCCCGATCGAGCGCATCGACGGCAGCGGCGCCATCGACACCGCGATCGCGGTGAGCGTCGACGCGTTCGGCGACGGCGCACCGGTGGCCCTGCTCGGCCGGGTCGACGACTACGCCGACAACCTCGCCGGCGGTCCGCTCGCAGCGGACCTCGGCGCGCCGCTCCTGTACACGCCGACGGACGCCCTGGACCCGGCCACCGAGGCCGAGATCGAGCGGCTGGGCGCCGAGGAGGTCGTCATCCTGGGCGGCGTGGCGGCGGTGAGCCAGGCCGTGGAGGACGCCCTGGTCGCCGACGGGCTGACGGTGCGCCGCATCGGCGGCGAGAACCGGTTCGAGACCGCGGCGCTGAGCGCGGCCGAGCTCGGCAGCGCCACGGGGACCGCCTTCGTGGTGGAGGGCGAGCACACCGACCCCGCGCGCGGCTGGCCCGACCCGGTCTCGGTGGCCCCGTACGCCGGATTCCGCGGCGACCCGATCCTGCTGGTGAACCGCGACCGGCTGCCCGAGGCGACCACCGCGGCGCTGACCGACCTCGGCGTCGACGAGGTCGTGATTGCCGGTGGCGACGCCGCGGTCAGCGCGGCGGTGGAGCAGGGCATCGCCGACGGGGCGGGCGTGACGACCCGCCGCCTGGCCGGTGACACGCGGTACCAGACCTCCCTCGCGGTCTACGACGAGGCCGTCGCGGAGGGGATGGACCCCGGGGCGCTGACGCTCGCGACGGGCCTGGACTGGCCGCAGGCGCTGGCCGCCGGCCCGCAGTCCGCCATCGCCGGGACCAGCTTCGCGTTGATCGACGGTCAGGGCGGTGCCGACGAGCTCGAGGCGTTGCTGACGCGCAACCGCGAGGCCCTCCGACTGATCCGCCTCGTCGGCGACACCTCCACCATCACGGCCGAGGTCGAGGACGCGATCGTCGCGATCCTGCTCCAGACGGCACCCGCGGAAGACGCCGAGCCGCAGACCGCCGGGGTCGCTTCCCTCCCACGAGGGGACGCCGCGCTGGTGGTCGGGGCCGTCGCGCTCCTGGCGCTGGCGATCCGTCGCCGCCGGCGGACCGGGGGCCAGCTGGGCTAGCCGTGGACCAAGGGCGTGGTGGTCGGTGGGTGGCGGTCGTGGTCCACGGCCACCCTCGGATGACGGTCGACCTCGACCTCGTGGTCGATCTCCAGGAGGCGAACGTGCGGTGGGCCCTCGAGGTGTTCGACGCGATGGGCCTCGTCCCGCGGCTGCCGGTCCCGGCCGTCCAGTTCGCGAACCCGGAGATCCGCCGCCGTTGGGTGGAGCAGCGCGACCTGACGGTCTTCTCACTGCACGACCCGCTGGACCCGCGCCGCGAGGTGGACCTGTTCGCCGAGCCGCCGCTCCCTTGGGACCTGGCGGACATCGACGCCCTGCGGCGGCTTCAGTCCCATGGATGAAGTCGACATCCCCGCCCTGGGCGACGGGTGGGCGTACGACATCGACGTGAAGTCCCGGGCATGGGCGCGGCGAACCCCGACCGAGCGGTGGGAGTGGCTCCTCGGCACGATCGATCTCGCCGTCGCGACCGGAGCCCTGGCGGAGGACCGGCGGCGGCGATCGGAGGACGCGTCTGCCTGGTGGGCCGACGACGCCGCGCTCTGACGGCGCTCCTGGCCCAGTGGTCAGGCGTCCGTGATGGTCCGACGAGCGACCTCGCGGCGGTGCCCGTCGGGGTAGGTGGCGACGTGGGTCGTGACCACCTGATGCCAGCCGTCGTCGAGGTCGGTGCGCTCGTTCGTGACCATGACCTCGACGTGGTCAGGGCACCAGACGGTGGGCTCCTCCGGGCAGACGAACCGCAACCCCCACCGGAGCTCCCGCGCCAGGGTCGACACATCACGCGCGTCGAAGGCGGCGCCCTCTGGTCCCTGCCCCGAACGATGCCCCATCGGGATGCCGGCGGCGGGGTCCCCGACGAGCAGGTGCCCGCCGTCGGGATCGACGCGGAACCTCCCCCGAACGTCCGCGCACGGCCACAGCGGCGGGACCTTCGTGATGGTCACCACGTCCGCGCCGCACTGCGCGCAGATCAGCGTCCAGGGCTCCGACGGCCCGCCGAGCAGGTCGCGGAGGGTCTGGCGGCCCTCGTCGGTCTTGACCAGGATGCGGGCCAGGGACGTCCGCCCCTCGGGCGTCGCCGCCGACCACCGGCGGGCGATGTCATCGCACATGGCGTCCAGGGCCGTCTGCGTCGTCCACGGGTGGAACCGCCCGGCCGCGACCGCGTCGAGGGCGACGTCGAGGGCCTCCGGCGTGCCGATGCGGAGCAGCTCGCGGCACGTGCGGTCCACCAGCAGATGATCCCGGTGCGTCATGGCCCGCTCCCTCAACCGGTCGACCCCCGTGCCGCCGGCGCGGCTCCGCGACAACCACCCCATGTCCTGCCCTCTCCGCTCCCGCGCGCGCCCTGCCCACGTCGCCACAGTCTGGCATCGGGCGGGGCGCCGTGCGCGCTCGCCGACGGCGGCGTCACCCCACGGGCATCGACCGCGTGCGAGCCTGCCCCGTCGTGCCCGGGGCGTCGACGAGGTGCTGGCGGAACCGGTCACGGCCGGCGGCAGCCGCGCGAGACCACCGCTGCGACCTCGGCGTCCGGCTGCGCCGGGCGCCTGTGGCCATCTGCACCTCGGCCAGGCCCGTCGCCCGCGTCATCGTGCCGCTTCCACGGCGGCGAGCTGGGCGTCGGAGACGAGCGCTGTGGAGGCGTACGTCGCGACGGGTCCGCTGAGCGCGTCGGCGGCGTCCAGCACCGCCCGGCCCGGCGGAGCGGGCGGGTCCTCGACGCCGAGCTGGGGTGCGTTGGCCAGCGCCGACACGCCGGCGGCCGCGCGCGCCGCCGGCCAGCCGCGCTCATCGCGGACGTTCACGAGCAGCACGCCGCCACCGGCGAGGCCCTCGGACTGCCACAGCTCGGTCGCGATGGCCGCGCTCGTCTCGGTCCGGTCCGCACCAGCGACCCGCCGAACCGTCGCGGGGAGCGCGTCGGCCACCGCGTCGGAGACGGCTGCGGTGCCGCCCAGGATGATCACCTCCTCGATGCCGCGGTCGCGGATGACCGCCTCGGTGCCGGCGTCGAGCTGCGTGGACGGGGTCAGGAGGATCGGGATCCCGGCCTCCGCGGCGTATGCGCCGCCGGTGATCGCGTCGGCGAACGCGTCCCCGCGGGCGAGGAGGACGACCCCGAGGTCGCCGTCGCGGTCGAGCACGGTCGACGCGATCCGCGCGGCGGTGTCCTCCCGGCCGGTCCCGGCGTAGCGGCAGTCGGTGGGGTACGGCGCCGGGCAGCTCGTGGCACCCGCCGCCTCCCCCGCCGCGGCGGCGGCGCCCTCGCTGACGGCACTGGTCCCACCGAGCACAAGCGCGATGCCGTCACCGCCTGTGACGCGGGCGATCTCAGCAGCGACCCGGGCGTCGAGCTGCTCCGCGAAGGGCGTCACGAGGATCGGCCCGCGCTCGCCCGCCAGGGCCGCGCCGGCCAGCGCGTCCGGGAACCGGTCGGCAGTGGCCAGGACCACCAGCTCGGCCTCCCCGTCGCCCCACGCCGATCGGGACGTGGCGATCGTCTGGCCGACGGGGTCCTCGGCACCGCCGCCATCGACCCGGCCGCCGTCGGCCAGCGAGATCACCGGGGCGTCGGGCGCGGGTCCGCCGCCCGGCGCAGGCGGCCCACCGCCACCGGCCGGGTCGAACGGCGCCGGGGACCAGTCCAACGTGGTCGTCGTGTCGCCGAGCACCACCGGCGCATCGAGGTCGCAGGACCGGACGTCCGCATCGGGGTGGACCACGACCTGCGCGACGACGGAGTCCGGTGGCCTGATCGCGTACGCGACCCCCCCTCCGCCGGGCGACAGGGCCACCGCGTCGTAGACGTGGCCGTCGGGGTGGGTGATGCGACAGCTGACCGGGACGGTCGCCGCCGGCGGCGGGCCGGAGAGCTCGTGCAGCTCGATCTGCTCGCACGTGTCCCCCGACGATCCGAAGTCACAGCCGGCGATGGCCATCAGGGCCCCGTCACGGCTGACGTCGATGTCGTTGGGCACGAGGTTGTAGCGGTCGATCCACTCCTCG
This sequence comes from Euzebya sp., assembly GCF_964222135.1. Lineage (NCBI taxonomy): Bacteria > Bacillati > Actinomycetota > Nitriliruptoria > Euzebyales > Euzebyaceae > Euzebya > Euzebya sp. The sequence goes on along the minus strand of NZ_CAXQBR010000003.1, from coordinate 69,988 downwards.
CTGGCGTCGCGGCCGGGAAGCAGGTAGCGGATCGTGTCGTACTCCGACGTCACCAGCACGTCGGTACCCGGGTACCAGCCGTACGCAGCCTCCAGGCCGACGCCGGCGACGGACGTCGGCGGCTCGCCGGCAGCGTCGACGACGTACGTCGCCCGCTCGACCGATCCGAGATCGCCGCCGATCGTGCCGTAGGCGACCAGCTCGCCGCTCGGCTGCACCTCCGTGCCCGTGAGGCCGAGGTCGAACTGCACGTCGGGCACGAACGCGGACAGGACCTCGCCGCCCTGTGTCATGCGGACCAGCAGGCCCTCGTCGGGTTCGGCCCCGTCCGTTGCCGCGATGATCGTCCCGTCATCGGCCATGGACGGGCCGAACCAGCGGCCCTCGGTGGTGACCTGGTGCCGTTGCGAGCCGTCGGGCGTCGCGATCCAGATCTGGTCGTCCTGGACGTAGACGATCGTGCCCGAGCCCGGCTGCGCCACCGCGATCGGCGCCACGGCGGTCGAGGCCGCGGTCGCGCAGAGCAGGACGGCGAGGAGGAGGGGACGCGGACGTCCCCGGCGGTGCACCGGTCCGTGCGGCATGGCTGCTCCCCTCGTCGTGTCCGCCACCCCGCGCGGATGGCGCGAGCAGCCTGACGCGGTGGGTGAGGACCGGGCAACCGCGTGCAATCGACGTGCAATGATCGGGGGTGCAGTCGTCGAGGTGCGGTCGCCGGCGTGGAGTCGGCCCGGCATGGGAGTCCGTTCGTGCCACAGCTCGAGGTGGGTGTCCTCGGTCCCGTCGAGGTCCGCATCGACGGTGTGCGCATCGAGGTCCGTGGCGCGCTCGCGGCGGCCGCGCTGGCACACCTGGCGCTCCACGTCGGCGATCCGGTCCCCGCCTCGCGCCTGGCGGCCGCCCTGTGGGGTGACGCCGCGCCGCCGTCGGTCCGCACGACGCTGCCCGCGCACCTCTCCCGGCTCCGGTCCCGGGCGGTCGGCACCGCGCTGGTCCACACCGCGGGCGGGTACGTCCTCGACATCGATCCCGCCCACGTCGACGCGCACCGGGTGGCGCGCGACCACCGCGAGGCCGCAGCCGTCCGCGACCGCGATCCCACGGCCGCGCTCCGGCTGCTCGACGGGTGCCTGGCGCAGTGGCGCGGTCAACCGCTGGCCGGCCTCGACGACATCCCCGTCGTCCCGTCGCACCGGGTCCGGCTCGAGGCGCTGCGCACCGCGATCCGCACCGACCGCGCCGACGTGCTCGTGGGGCTCGGTCGCGGCGGCGAGGTGGTGGAGGACCTCCGTGACCTCGCCGGTGCCCACCCCCTCGACGAGCGCGTGCAGGAGCTCCGGCTGCGCGCGATGTACGCCGCCGGGCGACGCGACGACGCGTTGCAGGCGTTCCGCGCCCTGGACCACCACCTCCGGGCGGAGCGTGGCGTCGACCCCGGCCGCCGACTCCGCGACCTCCAGCAGGCGATGCTCCGCGGCGACCTCGACCCGACGGGCGGGCCCCTCGTCGCCGCGCGTCGCGAGGTGACGACGGCCGCGCCGTCCGCGACGTCGGACGGCCTTCGTCGGCCGCCGCGCCGAGCTGGCGGCCCTGGCCGATGCGGCGAACCGGCCGGGGCTCGTCACCGTGGGGGGGGTGTCGGGGATGGGCCAGACCCGGCTCGTGCGCGAGCACGCGGCCGCGGCCGTGGCCGCGCAGCAGGGGACGGAGGGGCCGTGGCATGCCGAGCTCGGCGCCCTGGTCGACGACGGTCACGTCCCCCAGGCGGTCGCCGCCGCGGTCGGGGTGGCCACCGGTGACGTGACGTCGGCTGCTCTGGTGGGCGCCATCGGCGACCGGCGCGGGATCCTGCTGCTCGACGGCTGCGAGGCGGTCGCCGACGGCGCGGCGGACCTCGTGGAGACCCTGACGGCCTGCTCCGAGCTGCGCATCGTGGCGACCGGTCTCGCGCCGCTCGGCGTGGATGGCGAGCGGCTGCTGACGCTCGGCCCCCTCGACCTCGCACCGGACGGCGAGGCCGTCCGGCTCTTCATCGCCGCGGCACGCCGCGCGGTCCCCGGCTTCCGGCCCGGCCCGGGCGCGATGGCCCACATCCGCACCGTCTGTCGGGAGCTCGACGGCATGCCGCTGGCGATCGAGCTGGCCGCCGGGCAGGTCGACCGGCTGGAGCCCGATCAGATCGCCGCTGCACTGGACGACCGCCTGCGCCTGCTCGGCGGCGGTCCCGCCACGCGGCGTCACCACCGCACCCTGCACGCGGCGATCGCGTGGAGCACCGACCAGCTCGGTGACGCGGCCCGAGCGGCCCTGGCGGCCGCGGCCGTGTTCACCGGCGGCTTCGTCCGACCCGCGCTGGTCGGCGTGCTGGGAGACGTCGGCACGTCGCCGGAGGACGTGGGACGCGGGCTCGGCGAGCTGGAGCTCCGTGGCATGGTCGTGCCGGGACGCGGCGGTCCCGGGCGCAGGCTGCGGCTCCTCGACAGCGTCCGCCGCCATGCGATCGACGGCCTGCCGGCACGACGGCTGGCCGACCTCCAGGACGCCCACGCGCGTTGGGTCGCGCGCCTCACGGCCCGCGCCGACGCGGGCCTGCGGACGTCCGAGGGCGGCCGGTGGTGGCGGAGGCTCGCCGACGAGCAGGCCAACATCCGGCGCGCCCTGTCCCACGGACTCGACGGCGGGGACCCCGCCGTGTCCCTCGCGGTCGCCGGTCACATGGGTTGGTACTGGTACCGCCTCGGGGACGTCGCTGAGGGTCGCCGCTGGCTCGGCCTGGCACTGGCCGCCGCGCCTTCGGCCCCTGACCCCCTGCGGGCCAGGGCGCACCTGGCCCTCGCGCTGCTCGAGTACCTCGGGGGACGCGTCGACGAGGTGCACGAGCACGCCGGGTTCGCGATCGCGCTGCGCGCGGACGACCCGGTGGTGGCGGCCCGCGCGCACGGCTTGCGGGCGCTGGTCGCAGCGGGGGCCGGGGACGTGACCACTGCGGCCGATGTCCTCGGCGAGATCGACGTGGCCGCCCTCCCGGGTTGGGCTCGCGCGGAGATCGAGATGGTGGCCGCCCAGCTGCTCGCCGTCCGCGGTGACCCGGCCGGGGCCCTCGACGGGCTGCGTCGAGCACGCGCGACCGCGGAGGTCGCCGGCCACCAGTGGGCGGAGGGATCGAGCGCCTGGTTCGCCGCCAAGCTCCTCATCGACCTCGGCCGCCCGACCGAGGCCGGCGTCGAGCTGCGCGGGGTGCTCCCGCCCGCGATCGGCAGCGGCGAGCGGACCGGGCCCCTGGCCGCCATCAACACCCTCGCCGTGGCCGAGGCGATGGCGGGGCAGAGCACCCGGGCCGCGACGCTGCTGGCGGAGGTTGAGCGCTGGGGACCGCGGCTCGGCTTCGACCCCGTCGCGATGGATCCCGTGCACGGACCTGTGCACCGCGCGCAGCTCGAGGGACTGCTGGACGTGGACACCCGACGCCGCGGGCGGGAGCAGGCGACGTCGACGACGTTCGCCGAGCTGCTCGAGTACGCGACCGGCTCGGGGCGGACCAGCCGCTCATGACCCACTGCGCCAGCGATCACCACCAGCAGCAGCTGCGGGCCACGGTTCACATCTTCGTGTGCTCGAGGGCGGTTGCGAGGGCGAGGGCGACCTCGTCGTGGGTGGGGCGAGCCATGATCTGGACGTTGATCGAGAGCCCGTCGCCGGCGGTGCCGAAGGGGACCGACAGCGCGGGGTGCCCGGTCAGGTTGAACGGGACCGTTGCGCGCATGATGGCACGCGCGGGGACCGACTCGTCGCCGATCTCGAGGCGTGGTCGGTCGTGGGGTGGGGCCGTGGTCGGGCACACGGGGCACAGCAGGATGTCGAAGTCGGCGAAGAAGTGGTCGAGGATGCGCGCGATCCGGTCGATCGACTCGTGTGCGTCTCGTCGGTCGTCGCTCGAGACGATGTCGAGATCGAGCAGCGGTCGGATCCGATCCCCGAGGCGAGGACCCGCCGGGTCGACCTCGATGCAGCCACGGTCGAGGCACTGCGACGCCACAGCGCCGAGCGGCTCGAGGAGCGCGCCGTGACCGGCCGCGGACTCCGGCCAGATGGCGGCTGGGTCTTCGACCTGAGGGACGGCTCACCGATCGATCCGGACGGGCTGGCGCAGCGCTTCGCCCGCCACGTCCGTGAGTCCGGTCTGCCGCGCATCAGGCTGCACGACCTGCGCCACAGCTCGGCGACCGCCGCACTCGCCGCAGGCGTCCACCCGAAGATCGTCCAGGAGCGGCTCGGACACGCGAGCGTCACGACGACGATGAACACCTACTCCCACGCGATCCCGACGCTGCAAGCTGCGACCGCCGACGAGATCGCCCGGGCGATCGACCTCTGAGGGGTCCCCGAACCCTCCCGCACCAGCGCCACATGCCCGCGGGCCAGCCGGGATGACCTTGCCCCGAACTCCTGTGACCATTCTGTGACCAATGGCCAAAAACCGGAGAGGCCCTTCCGATTGGAAGGGCCTCTGACCTGGTACTTCGTCGTTGCGAGGGCAGGATTTGAACCTACGACCTCCGGGTTATGAGCCCGGCGAGCTACCGAACTGCTCCACCTCGCACGAAGAACTGTAGCGTGCTCGACGAGGTGTGCAAGCCGTGCCCGGCGCGCGTCTGACGACGGCCAACTGCACGTCGTCCGGCTCTGCGCGGGGCCCGGCTGCACGTCGTCCGGGACAGTCCGGGACGATGTGCGGTCCGCCGCCGTGGCGGACCCGAGAACGTGCGGTCAGAGGCGGTCAGCCGCCGTCCGGCGACTCCGTGGCCTGGTCCCCGCCCGAAGCCTCCGGGGCCTCCGTCCCGGCGGTGCCACTCCCCTCGGCGCCACCCCCCGCGGACCCGACCTGGCCGGTCCCGCCCAGTGCCTGGTCGATCTCGCTGAGGAGGTCCTCGGCGATCTCGACCTGCTCCTGGTACGTCCCGAGGTCGCCCTCGGACAGCGCCTGGTCCGCCAGGGCGAACGCCTCGATGGCCTGGGCGATCAGGGCCTGGACGTCGGCGTCCACCTCGACGCCCTCGGCGCCGTCGCCCTCGTCGCCGGGGATCGGCGTGGCGTCGACCTCGCCCTCCTCCCCCTCGGGCAGGGCCTCCGCCTCGACGACGTCGTCGGGCAGGTCGCCGAACAGGGTCTCCAACCCCTCCTGCAGGCTCGTGCCCATGACCACGTCGTCGCCGTACACCAGCACGACGCGGCGCAGCTCGGGGATGTCGAACTGCTCGGCGCGGAGGAATAGGGGCAGGGCGTACAGCAGGGAGTCCTCGACGGGCACCACGATGAGGTTGCCCCACACGACGCCGGACCCCTCCTGGTTCAGCAGGGTGAGGAGCTGGGCGACGTCGTTGTCCTGGTTGATCCGGGCGAAGACCTGCTCGGGCCCGAAGACGGTCCGGTTCGGAGGCATCTCGAGGATGCGGATCTCCCCGTAGGTCTCCGGATCGCTGGACGCCGCCATGTAGGCGCTGAGCACCTCGCGCTCGGCGGGGCTGAACGGCTGGATCAGGCTGAAGGTCTCCTCCTCCTGCTCGGGCAGGCGGATGAGCTGGTAGGTCGGCGGGAACGTCCGCTGGTTCAGCCGGGAGTCGGCGTTGTTGTCCGCGAAGGCGCTGTCGACCGGCAGCTCCCACAGGTCGGAGTTGTTGTAGAAGCCGTCCGCGTTCGGGATGTGGTACCGCAGGAGGACGCGGGACTGGACCCTGAACAGGTCCTCGGGGTAGCGGAAGTGCGCGCGGATGTCGTCGGGGACCTCGTCGGCATCGACGAAGACGTTCGGGAACGCCCGCTGCCACGCCTGGATGATCGGGTCGTCGGGGTCGGTGATGTACAGGTCCACGGTCCCGTCGTAGGCGTCGACGACGGCCTTGACGGAGTTGCGGATGTAGTTCGCCTCGCCCTCGAGGGCGGGGATGCCGACGACCTGCTCCTGGGTCTGGACGCCCTCGGGGGTCTGGACCAGCACGGTCTCGCGCTCGATGTTCTGGGTCGCCGCAGCGAGGTCGATCCGCTGGGAGTACGGGACCATGTCGCTGATCGTGTACGCATCCTGGACCCACTTGACCCGGCCGTCGACCACGATCGGGTACGCGTCGTGGTCGAGCTGCAGGAACGGGGCGATCTCGCTGACCCGGTCGCGGATGCGCCGGTTGAAGAGGATGCGCGAGTCGCCGTCGATCAGCCCCGACAGCAGGATGTTCGGCTCGGCGTAGCGGATGGCGAAGGCGATGCGGTTGAGGAGGCCGCCGACGTTGACCCCGTCCGCGCCGTCGTAGCGGTTGAACACCTGCTCGACGTCGGTCTCGAAGTCGAACTCGTCCTCCTCGGTCCCGACGATCGAGTAGGGCGGGGACACCTCGCCGAAGTAGATGCGCGGTTGCTCGAGGTCGAGCTCCTCCACGCCCTCGTTCGGGATGTCGCGTGACACGAACTCCGGCTGGCCGTTCGCGGCGGCCGTCGACACCGTCGAGGACACGACCCCGTAGCCGTGGGTGAAGATGAGGGCCTGGTTCTGCCACGACGGCTCGGTCAGGTCGTTGATGTTCAGCTCGCGGGCGCTGATCATCACCTGCTGGGGGTCACCGGCGATGTCGTAGCGGTCGACGTCGACGTCGCGGAAGTCGTAGTAGGGGCGCAGCTCCTGCAGCTGGTTGTAGGTGTTCTGCAGGGTGGCGGGGTCCCACAGGCGGATCGCCTCGAGGGTGGTGGAGTTGTCGATGATGTCGTCGCGCTCGAGGTTGGTGGTCGCCCCGAACTCCTCGTAGACGACGTCGCCGTCCCCGTCGAGGGCCTGCTCGTCGGTTGCGACCCCGAACGCGTACCGGGTCATCTGGAGGTTGCGCTCGATGAAGGGCCGCTCGCGGGGCAGCTCCTGGGGGTTGACGCGCAGCGCCTGGATGGCGGCGGGGTAGGCGCCGCCGAGCACCAGGGACGCGACGAGCAGGATCCCGACGCCGGCGCTCGGCAGCACCCAGCCGCGGAACCGGATGTTCGCGAGGAACAGCAGCACGCAGACCGCGGCGATCACCGTCAGCAGGGTGAACGCGCGCAGCTCGGCGTTGACGTCGGTGTAGCTGAGCCCGGTGACCAGCCCGCGCTCGGAGTAGCTGAGGTGGAACCGGTCCAGCCAGAACCCCCACGCGCGGACCGCGACGAGGGCCGCGAGCAGCACCGAGAGGTGGATGTTCGCCCCACCGGTGATCTTCTGGCCCGGCGACTGCGGGCGGATGCCGCCGAACAGGTAGTGCGCCGCGGCGGTGGCGACGATCGTCACCGCGACCGCGCCGAACAGCCAGCCGTTGACCATGGTCCAGAACGGCAGGTCGAAGACGAAGAACCCGAGGTCCAGCCCGAACTGCGGGTCGTCGATCCCGAACGAGCCGCCGTTGGCCCACAGCAGGTAGGTCCGCCACTCCCCCACCAGCGCGGCGCCGCCGACGATCCCGACGGCGATGGCCAGGACGATGATGGCGACCCGCGTGAACGGCTCGACCGCCCGTCGGTACCGCTCGATGACCTCCTCGGCCTCGGTCGGCAGGCGGAAGTCCGGTGCCGCGCGCCGGGCGAGCCAGAGGTTCACCCCGATCAGGACGGCCATCACGATGCCGGCGGCGATCCCCAGCCCGAAGCGGGTGTACAGGAGGCTGAAGAACCGCTCGGTGTACCCGACGGACCGGAACCACAGGACGTCGGTGTAGAAGGTCGCGACCCGCGGCCCCACGAGGGCCGCCAGGACGACCACACCGATGAGGACGAGGAGCCACCGTCGGCGCAGCTCAGTGAGGAGGTTCATGGTTGACCGCCCAACCTAACGCGTCCCACCCCGGACGCCGGGGTGGGTGCGGCGGCGCTAGCCCTCTTCGTCGGCGTCCACGACCTCGTCGTCTGCGGCCTCGTCGTCGACGTCGCCGAGCGGCAGCTCGTCGGCGCTGGCCCGGGACTTGGGGGTGGCCGCGGCCGGCCGCGCGTCGGCGCCGACGGGGTCCGGCTCGTCCGGCGCGACGACCTCCACGTCCGTCGCCACGGCCTCGCTGGCGAGCACCGAGTTGGTCGCGTCCGCCGGTGCCACCTCCGGGGTGGTGTCGTCGAGCTCGGCGAGCGCCACGTCCACGCGCTCGCGAGCCTCGCGCAGGCGGTCGGACAGCTCCCCGCGGCGCTGCTCGAGCAGCTCGATCTGCTGTTGGGTCGCGACGGCCTGCTGGCGCAGGTTGTCGACCTCCTGGCGGGCCTGGGCGAGCGCCTCCTCCCGCGCCTGGTCGGCTTCGGCCTGCGCCCGGCGTCGGATCTCGTCACCCGCCGCCTGCGCCGCCTCGAGGATGCGCTGGGTCTCCGCGCCGATCGCGGCGAACGGCGACTGCTCCGCCGCAGCCGGCGCGGCCGGTTGCGCCGGCGCGGGCGCTGCCTCTGCCGCGGGTTCCGTGACGTCCCCCCGCTCCGCGCCGTCCTCGGACAGCAGCTGGGCGAAGGCCTCGGCCACCTCGTCGAGGAAGGCGTGCACCTCGTCGCGGTCGTAGCCGCGCAGGGACACCAGGAACTCGCGGGATTGGATCTCCTCTGGAGTCAGCACCCCGTACACCTCTTCCGTCTCGTCGGTTTGCGGGAGTCTACGGCCTGCGCGGGGCGACGGCGGTGTGGCGCACCGGCACCCCGCCCGACCCCGCCGGTCATCCCCCGAGCAGGCCGCCGAGGGGGACGTCGACGAGGTCGACGACGTCCTCGAGCAGCTCGCCGACGATCCCACCGCCGTCTCCGCCACCGCTCGCGGAGGGGACCTCGGGGGCCGGGGGCGCCGGCGCCGGTGCGGGGGCGGGCGCAGGGGACGGAGCGGGCGCGGGGGCCGGGGCGGGCGCGGGGGCCGAGGCGGGTCGGGACGCGTCGCCCGGGGACTGCGCCGCGGTCCCAGGTGGCGGCGCGGGCGGTGCGGGGGCGGTCGGGGCGTCGGCGACCTCGACCGGCGCTGCGGTGGCGGTGACTGCGGCGTCGACGATGCCCGCCAGGTCGACGCCGGTGACGTCGAGGGCGAGGGCCACGAGGCCCCACCGAGCCCCCTCGTCGCGGAGCGCGGCGATGCGCTCGGCCGCCTCCACGACGTCCGCACCGGTCACGTCGGCCGCCGCGCGGGCGAGGAGCAGCGCGACCAGGGCGTCCGCCGGCGGTCCGATGCGGCCATCGGGGCCGCCGGATGCCGTCGACCCGGTCAGCACCACGACGTCCTCCTCGGCCACCGCCGCGAACGCGGTGTAGAACGACGGCGGCCGCGGCTCGGCGCCGTACGTCGCGTCCAACCCGGCCACCAGGCCGGCGACCTGCGCGTCGAACGCCAGCGCCGCGCCCAGCTGCTGGGCGTCGATCGGGTCGGCGGCGGCGTAGGCCAGCGGGCGGTCGGCACCGGCCAGGCGGCGGGCCGACAGCGGCAGCTCGCGGAGCGCGGGGAGCTGGCCGCGCTCCCCCGGCCGCCGCACGTCGACCTCGCCGCGGTACACCGCCACCCGCGGCGCGACGCCGGCCGACACCCGGTAGGCGCCGACCCCCTCCACCTCGACGTCGTCGAGGGCCACGACCAGCCCCTCCCCCTCGACCAGCACGTCGCCGAGCCGCACGACCACCCCGTCGTCGCGCACCTCGAGCTCGGTCCCCGGGAGAGCCCGCACGACCGTCCCGTCCCCTTGCAGCGTGCTGTCGGCGACGGCGCGCACCCGGTCGCCGACCGCGACGGCGTCCACCGCCGCCCAGCCGCCGTCCGCGCGACGCTCCACGGCACCCGAGGCGACGCGCATCTCCGCCGCGTCGCCACCGAAGGCCGAGCAGGCCGGCACGACCATCGCGACGACCAGCCACAGGACTGCGGTGCGGCGCATCGCCATCGAGTGTGCCACCGCCGGACTACGCGGGCGGTGGTGGCGGCACGACGACGTCGGGGACGACCTCCGGCAGCGGCGGGACCGGCACGGGGCCCGCGGGCAGGAGGCGCACGGTGACCGTCGTCCCCCGGCCCGGTGACGAGCGGACGTCGGCCGTCGCGCCGATGCCGTCGAGGATGCGCTTGACGAGCCCCAACCCGAGGCCCAACCCGCCGTAGTGGCGCGTCTCGGTGCCGTCGACCTGGACGAAGTCGCCGAACAGCCGGCCGGTCGCCCCACCGTCGATGCCGACGCCGTGGTCCAGGACCTGCAGCTCGACCTCGCTGCCGTCGTGGCGGGCGCACACCTCGACCGGCTCGCCGTCGGGGGAGAACTTGACGGCGTTGTCCACCAGCTCGTCGAGGCAGCGGCGCAGGTAGGCCGGGTCGGCGGACACCGGGGGGAGGGGCGGGTGGACGCGCAGGGCGAACTCCCGCTCGGGGAGGGCCGCGCGCCAGGCCGCCACCGCCTCCTCGACGACCTGGGCGAGGTCGACGGCGCGGACGTCCTGGCGGACGCGGCCGCTGTCCAGGGCGGCGAAGTCGACGATCATGCCGACGATCCGCTCGAGCCGGTCGGTGGCATCCAGGATCTGCGCGGCGAACTGCCGGGTCCGGTCGGGGTCGAGCTCCCGCCGGGCGAGCACCTGCGCGTACCCCTTGATGGGGGTGAGGGGGGTCCGCAGCTCGTGGGAGACGTTGGAGAGGAACTCGGTCTTCATCTGCTCGACCTCGAGCTCGCGGCTGATGTCGCGGAGCACCAGCACCCGGCCGAGCACGGCTCCCTCGCCCGTGCGGACCGGCGCGGTCGTCGCCGCCACGGGGATCCGGCTGCCGTCGGCGCGGAGGAGGAGGAGGCGGGCGGACCCGACGTGATCGGCGACGTGATCGGCGACGGGGTCGGTGACGGGGTCGGTGACGGGGTCGGCGACCCCGGTGTCCCCCAGCACCTGGGCGACCAGCACGTCCTCGAGTGGCCGGCCGACGGCGTCGGCGGCCCGGCGACCCGTGAGCACCTCGGCGGCCGGGTTGAACGTGATGATCCGCCCGTCGACGTCGACGGCGACCAGCCCGTCGCCCATCGACGTGGTGACCGACTCGAGCCGGCCGCGGAGGCGTGCCTCGCGGTCGGCGGAGTCGGTCAGGTCGCGGCGCTGGGCGTCGAGGGAGACCGCCATCTCGTCAACCGTGGCGGCGAGCACGCCCACCTCGTCGGCGCTGGTCAGACCCGATCGTGTCGTGAGATCCCCCTCGCCGATGCGGCGCGCCACGTCGGTCAGCTGGAGGATCGGACGGGTCAGGCGGCGGATCACCACGACCGCGACGAGGAGCGCCAGCGCCGCGCCGACGATCGCGGCCAGGAACACCCGCTGGTTCTGTCCTCGCTCGAGCGCGGCGATGACCTCCGGCGTGGACGTCACCACCAGCCGGCCGAGCTCGTCGCCGCGCTCGGGGTCCGCGAGCGGCGCGCTCGCGGCGAACACCACCTGGCCGGCCACGGCGAGGTCCGCCCGGGTCGCCTCGCCCAGCCCGTCCAGGACCGCGACGGCGTCGTCGCCCGCGCCGTCGGACGTCACGGCCGGCTCGCCGGCGATCGCGCCGATGACCCCCACGTCCAGGGCGGTGGCCTGCTGGGCCGCCCAGAGGTCGTCCAGCAGGCGGCCGGTGACCAGCACCCCGGCGGGGGGGTCCTCCGGACGGGTGGAGGGGTCCCGGAGCGCGACGGCGCCGAAGCCCACCAGCGTCCCACCCGTCGACAACAGCCCGCCGGCCTCCGCGGTCGCGCCCCCCTGTCGCAGGTCGGCGACGACGGGGTCGCCCAGCAGCGCCAGGCGCACGGAGGCGGCCAGGCCGGGGGGGTGGCTGTTGACGACGTCGCCGGCGCGGTCGACGGTGAGGAAGAAGTCCTGGCCCGAGAGGCTCAGGTCGTAGACGTCGGCAGCGTCCTGCGGGCTCAGCACCGCGCCGACGAGCGACGTGGCGGAGCGCGACAGTGGCTGGGCGTCGGCGACGGCGTCCGCGGGCCAGGAGCGGACGGCGCCGGCGAGCTGGTCGGCCAAGCGCCCCAACCGGTCCAGCTCGTCGGCGGTCAGCTCGGCGGACGACACCGTCGACAGCACCGCCGCGGTCAGGATGGCCATGGCGAGGAGCGCGGACACGAAGGCGGTCAGGAGCTTCGCCAGGATCCGCCGGCTCGAGATCGTCCACAGCCAGGCACCGATCAGGAGGGCGCCGACGACGACAGCCCACTCGGCCCAGACCGGCTGGGTCGGCTCGAGTGCGTGGCCCACGCCGAGGACGGCGAGCCCGAGTGCGAGGGGCAGGGCGAGGCGGCCGGCCCAGGCCGCGCGCGTGGCCGCGACGGCCGCCATGGCCGCTGCCGCGTAGGCGGGGACCGTGGGGGCGAGGGGGACGAGGAGCCCGGCGCCCGGCAGTCCCGCCCCCGGCAGCCCGGCGAGGCTGGCAGGCCCGAGCCCCGCGGCGAGCCCGGCCAGGCCCGCCACCTGCAACCAGGCCCAGACGGCCTCGGGGCCGAGCAGCGCCCCGCCCAGCAGCTGCCCGATGGCGTACGCGAGCGCGCCGGCCACCCCGACGCGCCGGAGCGCGCCTGACGGTCCGGTGGGCGTGCGCGCACCATCGACGGGACGCCGTCCACCGCCGGCCAGCGCGAGCGCCACCCCGGTCGAGGCGGCGATCGCCAGCAGTCCGGCCGCCAGGTGGAGGGCTGATGGGACTGCGACCATGTCGGGCGAGTGTAGGCCCGTGGTCGCGCGGGTCAGGTCACGCGGCTGAAGAGGCGGCGCCCGTTGGTGCCCTGCGGGTCTCCGTCGGCGTGGACGTCACCGCTGTGGCCCTCGTGGTCGAGTGCGGACGGGGCCAGCGGACCGTGCGCGGCGGGCAGGTGCGCGGGCGGGCTCGGCTGGTGGTGCTCGCCGGCGTCCACGGCCCCGACCTCGATGCGGTAGTACGGCTTGAACTCGATCGGCACCTCGGTCAGCCGGTGGAGGCGGACCTCGGTCGCCCCCTCGGTGTTGCGGATGCGCTCGGCGAACGCGACGGCCTCATCGAGGGTCGCGGCCATGTGGGTGCCGTCGATGCCCTCCGCGGTCGTGAAGCGGATCAGGTGTTCCATGGTGACCTCATCACCCACGCATCGGCACGCGCAGCCGGGACCTTTACGCGCTGAAGACCGCTTCGAGGTCCCAGTCGGCGTCGACGGCCGCACCCGCACCGATGATGACGACGTCGAGGGGGTCGGTGGCGACGCCCACGTCCACCTGGGTCTCCGCCGCGATCCGCTGGTCGAGGCCGCGCAGCAGCGCGCCGCCGCCCACCAGGAGGATGCCCTGGCTCATCACGTCCTGTGCGAGCTCGGGCGGGCACTCGCTCAGCGTGTCGATGACCGCACCCGCGATCGCGGTCGCGGGGCGCTCGAGGGCGATGCGGACCTGCTCGGAGTCCACCCGCACCTCGCGGGTCAGACCGGTCTCGAGATCGCGTCCGCGGACCTCGGCGACGTCGACCGGCGCGGCGGGGAACGCCCGTCCCAGCGCGATCTTGAGCTCCTCCGCCGTGCGGTCGCCGATGGCGATGTCGAAGTGGTCGCGGACGAACTCCTGGACGGCGGCGTCGAGGTCGAACCCGCCGACCCGCACGGCCTTCGACACGACGACACCGCCGAGGGAGATGACCGCCACCTCGGTGTTGCCGCCGCCGATGTCCACCACCATGGAACCGACGGGGTCCTGGACCGGCAGGCCCGACCCGATCGCGGCCGCCATCGGCTCCTCGATCAGGTACACCTTCCACGCGCCGGCCTCGTGGGCGGCGTCGCGGAGGGCGCCGCGCTCGACCGGGGTGACCCCGGCCGGCACGGTGATCAGCAACCGCGAGCGGCTGAACCGGCCGACCCCCAACCGGTCGAACAGGATCCGCAGCATGCTGGCGGTCATCGAGAAGTCCGTGACCGCTCCGCCGCTCAGCGGCCGCTCGAGCTGGGCGGGGCTGTCCGCGGACGACAGCCGCTCGTAGGCCGCGTTGCCGGCGGCGATGACCTTCCCGCTGCGGATGTCGACGGCCACGACGGTCGGCTCGCGTAGCACGATGCCCCGGCGACGCGCCCACACCACGGTGTTGGCGGTGCCGAGGTCGATCGCGAAGTCAGCGCCCATCGCTGACGAACGGTACTCGTCCGCCTCAGTCGGCTCCGACCGGTGCGGACGCCGCGGGGTCGGCGGCTAGTGGCGGCGGACCGGTCGGCGGGACGCGGGTCCGGCGCCCCGCACGGCCGCACGCGGCGCGGGCACGGGACGGGTGGCGGTGGGGTCCAGGGCGTGCATCGCCCGGGCGAACTCGTCGACGGAGTCACCTGACCGGCCGCGGACCGGCGCACCGGCGCTCGCCAGGACGAACCAGGCGGCGCCGGCCAGCACGAGGAGGGCGAGGACCGCGGTCACAGCCCGGCCCCGTCGCTGGCGCGCCGGGGTCGCCCCCCGGCCTGTCCGCTGATCGTTCGCACGCTCACGCTCATCGGTCGAGAGGCTATCTCCACTCCCGGCCATGTCGAGGGAGGCACCCCGTCCAGCCGGTCCCCTCCGGACCCCTCGTCTGGAGGTCCTCCCTGCCGACCCGGAGGCTGTGAGCCCGAAGGGCTAGTCGGTGCCCGGCCAGTGGTGGCCGCCGTCGGCCCAGTGCTCCTTCTTCCAGATCGGGACCGTCGCCTTGAGGGTGTCGATCAGGTACCGGCCGGCATCGAAGGCGGTGTGGCGGTGCGGGCTCGACACCGCGACGACGACCGCGACGTCCCCCACGGCCAGGTTGCCGACCCGGTGGACCGCCCAGCCGGCGCACAGGTCGGGCCACCGGGCGCCGACCTCCTCGGCGAGCTCGGCCAGGCGGCGCTCGGCGACCTCGGTGTAGGCCTCGTAGTCGAGTCCGGTCACGGCGCGGACCGGCTGGGCCTCGTCGGCCTCGTCGCGGGCGTGGTCGCGCACCACGCCGGTGAAGGTGACCGTCGCCCCGGCGGCCGGGTCGGCGACGAAGGCCTGCGCGTCGTCGAGGGACAGCGGCTCGGCGGAGATGCCGGTGCGCCAGCGGGTGCTAGCCACGTCGCGCCTCCCTCCGGGCGGTCCTGCGCCGGCCGCGCCGCCACAGCCGCCAGCCGCCCAGGGCAGCCAGGCCGCCCACGGCGAGGCCCGCCCGGCGGACGTCGGTCCGGCTCACCGTCAGCTGCCCGACGGCGATGTCGTCGGCGTGGTCGGCCGCGAAGGTCGTCAGGATGTCGCGGTTCGACGCGGTCGGCTGCCAGCCGTGCCCGCGCAGCCGCGCGGTGTCCACCACCCAGGGGTGCAGGAGGTAGGGCATGACCTCCGCGGGCGCGGGTGAGATGCCGAGGTCGGTCCCGCGTCGCAGCACCTCGGCCAGCGTGGACTGCCCGACCTCGACCAGCGGCCGTCCGAGGTAGCCCGCGACCTCCGACGCCGACAGCCAGCCGTCGGCCGCCACGTTCAGGACCCCCCCGATGCGCTGGTCGACCACGCGCGCGACCGCCGCGGCGACGTCGTCGAGGTCGACCAGCTGCCAGGGGGCGCCGAGGCCGGAGGGGACGATGAGCCGGGGTGCGGTCAGGCGCTGGACCAGCGCCCCCGACACCCCGCCGCCGAGGACGGGGGCCAGGCGCAGCCGCGTGACGGTCACCGAGGGGTGCGCGTCGGCCCAGTCGGCCACCGCCTCCTCGACCAGCTGCCGCTGGTAGCCGTAGGCGAAGCCGGGGTTGGCCCGCAGCGGGCAGGTCTCGTCGAGCGGCAGCGGGTTGTCGTGGTGCGCGCCGTACGCCATCGCCGTGGACATGACGACCACGTGGCCCACCCCCGCGGCGTCGGCAGCCGCCAGCACGTTGCGGGTCCCGCCGACGTTCGCGCCGTACAGCGAGTCCGGGCTGGCCGACATGTCGTCGGTGAACGCGCAGTGGACCAGGACGTCGACGCCGTCCAGGGCGAGGGCCAGCAACCGGTCCCGCGGGTCCATGGTCCGCACCTCGACCCGCGGCGGCGGCATGGACGGCGTCGTCGCGTCCACCGCCAGCAGCCGCGACACGCCGTCGTCCGCGGACAGGCGCCGCAGGACGGCACGTCCGATCGGCGTCGTGACGCCGAGGACGGCGGTGGTGGACATGGCTGAACTCCGATCGGGGCGGGCCGCAGACATCATTACCATGGGTCCATGGCACAGGACGACTTCGGGTTCGGCGGCTTCGGGTTCGATCCGGAGGGGTTGTCCAACATCCCCCTCTTCCGCGAGCTGGGCAAGCTGATGTCCTGGCAGGGCGGCCCGGTCAACTGGGACCTCGCCAAGCAGATGGCCGCCGGGATCGCGGGTGAGCCGCAGCTCGCGATCGGCGTGGACGCCGACCAGGCTGCCTGGGCCGACGCGGTCCGGGTCACCGAGATGTGGCTCGACGCGCACACGACCCTCGAGGCCGTGGACGGCCCCGCCCTCGCGCTGACGGCCCAGGAGTGGGTCGCGCGCGCGGCCGACCAGGGCGGCATCGCCCGGTACGTCGAGCCGATCGCGACCGGCATGCAGGAGGCGATGGGCAAGGGCCTGGCCGACCAGCTGCCCGGTGGGATGGGCGGGCTCGAGGGCCTGGCGGGCGCGATGACGCCGATCACCGCCATGCTGACCGGCATGCAGGTCGGCACGATCGCCGGTCACCTCGCCGGCCAGCTGATGGGCTCCTACGACCTGGGCGTGCCCACGCTCGCGCCGGAGGTCGTGGCCACGGTCGGGGACTCCGCCGCGCGGCTGGCCCGCGACCACGGGCTGTCTGCGGACGAGGTGCGCTTCTGGCTCGCGCTGCGCGAGTGCGTGCACCGGCGGGTCTTCGCGGGCGTCGACTGGCTGATGGGCCACCTGACCTCGGAGATGGGGCGCTTCGCCGGCGCGATGGACGTCGACCCGTCGGCCCTCGCGGAGCGGATGGGCGGCCTCGGCGGGCTGACCCCCGACCTCCTCAGCGACCCCGAGGCCCTGCAGCGGCTGGCTGAGGAGGCCGGCGGCGGGATGGAGCCGTCGGAGGAGCAGCGCGCGATCCTCGCCCGCCTCCAGGCGCTCGTGTCGCTGGTGGCCGGCTACGCCGACGTGATGGTGCGCCGTGCCGGAGCGGGGAAGCTGACCAACCTCGCCCGCATCGAGGAGGTCACGGTGCGCCGCCGCGGGGAGCAGGGACCGGGTGAGCAGTTCCTCGCCCAGCTGATCGGTCTGGACCTGCGCCCGTCGGACGTCCGCGCCGGCGAGGCGTTCTGCGAGGCCGTGCTCGCGGCCCGCGGCCCGAACGGGCTCGATGTCATCTGGCGCGACGCCGCCCACCTCCCCACGCCCGCTGAGATCGCCGAGCCCAGCCGCTGGCTGATCCGCCTGGCAGCGGAGGAGGCCGAGACGGGTGTGGCGCCCGCGCTGGACGACCTGCCGCCCGCCGATGTGGAGATCCCCGACGACCTCGGCGGCCTGGACGGCGCGTGATCAGCCCCGTACGCCGGGTGGTCGCACCCGAACCCTCCACCTGAGGTCGAGCCCTCGTGAGGCCCGAAGAAATCCACAGGTCGAGATTTTTCGTCCACACCGCGAAACCGCAGGTCAGCGGCATGGCACCGCGGAGTTGTCCCCAGATCGGGCACGTTACCCACACGTGAGCGCCGCGCATCGGGGCAGGTCAGCGCCGTTCGACTGGTCGGCCGGTCAGGGGGATGTGGACAACCCTCGTTGACTACTCGAGGGTTGCGCCCTACCGTGTGCCGACGCGAGCGGCCCTGAGGCAGCGCCGGGCGTCGCGCTCCAAGGGGAAGGGAGTGCGAAGGTCCAGGCACCTCAGGGCCGTCCGCATTCCCCGTCCGCATGACCGGGACGTCCGACGGGTACTCGATTTGGCCTGCGCAAGCTACTGGCCGGTAATCTGCCGCCACGCGAGCCCCGAGGAGCCCCACACATGTCGAGCGAGCTGCAGTCACTGCTGGACGTCGCCCTGGCCATCGACGCCACCCCCGAGGACGTGGCGAACACGCCGCTGCCCGAGTCGATGCGCGCCGCCGTGGTCCGCGCGTCCGAGGTCGAGATGTTCGAGGGACTCCCCTCGGAGGAGAAGGACCCGCGCAAGTCCCTCCACGTCGACGAGGTGCCGATCCCACCCCTCGGCCCGAACGAGGTCCTGATCGCCCCGATGGCGTCCGCCCTCAACTTCAACACGGTGTGGACGTCGATCTTCGAGCCGCTCTCCACGTTCGGGTTCCTGCAGCGCTTCGCCCGCGAGGGCGAGCTCGGCGCGCGCCACGACCTGCCGTACCACATCGTCGGCTCCGACGCGGCCGCGGTGGTGCTGCGGACCGGCCCGGGCGTCACCCGCTGGAGCCCCGGTGACCGGGTGACGGTGCACTGCAACTACGTCGACATGGAGGGGCCCGAGGGCCACGACGACTCCATGATCGACGCCCGCCAGCGGATCTGGGGCTTCGAGACCAACTTCGGCGGCATGGCCGAGATCAGCATGGTCAAGGCCAACCAGCTCATGCCGATGCCGAGCCACCTCACCTGGGAGGAGGCCGCTTGCCTCGGGCTGACCCTGGCCACGTCCTACCGGATGCTCGTCAGCCCCAACGCCGGCGGCATGAAGCAGGGTGACGTCGTGCTGATCTGGGGCGCGACCGGCGGCCTCGGCGGCTTCGCGGCCCAGCTCGTCAAGAACGGCGGCGGGATCCCGGTCTGCGTGGTGTCCTCCCAGGAGAAGGTCGACCACCTCCACTCCCTCGGCATCGAGCGGGTCATCGACCGCAAGGCGGAGGGCTACGCGTTCTGGGACGGCGACACCCAGAACCCGGCGGAGTGGCGTCGCTTCGGCAAGAAGATCCGCGAGCTGACCGGCGGCGACGACGTCGACATCGTCTTCGAGCACCCGGGCCGCGCGACGATCGGCGCCAGCGTCTTCGTCACGAAGAAGGGCGGCAAGATCGTCACGTGCGCCTCGACGTCGGGGTACGTCCACGAGTACGACAACCGCTACCTGTGGATGAACCTGAAGTCGATCATCGGCAGCCACTTCGCCAACTACAAGGAGGCGTGGGAGGCCAACCGCCTGGTCGATCTCGGCATGATCCACCCGATCCTGACGCGGACCTACGCCCTGGACGAGGTCGCGGACGCCGCCTGGGCGATGCACACCAACGCCCACGCCGGGAAGCTCGGTGTGCTGGTCAACGCCACCGAGGAGGGCCAGGGCGTCGCCGACGCGGCCAAGCGCGAGCGCTTCATCGACGATCTGACGGCCTGGAAGGCGCTGCAGTAGGACCCCAGCCCGCGGGGGTCGTCAGGAGGCGTCGAGCAGCAACGGGTCGACGCAGGTGAGGGGGGCGAAGGCCTGGCCGGTGGAGGGGTCGACGACGACGCCGGCATCGGGGGCGACGACGGTCGCGCGCCACGTGGGCGTGCGGGTCCACTCCGTCCCGTCCCACGCCGCCGGCGCGCCGGTCGCATACAGCACCGCGCCCACCTCGGCGGCGTCGGCACCGCAGTCCGCGAGGGCCCGGGCGGACGCCGCCGCCAGGTCACGGGGTTCGAGTGCGTCGTCGGGGAAGGGCTCCATCGCCTCCACGGCCGCCGCCGGCAACGGCATCAGCTCGAGGCCGCTCAGCAGCGGCCGCTCGACGCGAAGGTCGTCCGGCGTGGCCCGGTAGGTCAGCATCCGCTCGGCATCCGCGGCGACGTAGGTCAGCCGCACCCTCGCCCAGGCCACGGCGTCGGCCGCCCCCTCCCCCGCCAGCCACACCGTCAGGTCGGCGAGGACCGGGTCGTCCTGCCAGCTCTGCGCCTCGGGCCGGGCGATGGTGCGCAGCTCAGCGATCGTCCGGGGCCAGTCGTCCTCGGGGCGGCCCAGCACCTCGACGTCCGCCGCCTCGGTCACCGCGGCGCCGTCGGGGTCGACGGTGGCGGACGGGTCGGTCAGCTGACAGCCCGCCAGCCCGAGGGCCAGCGCGACGGCGGCGGCGACCGCGCGGGTGATCCTGCCGCGGACCGTCGGGTGGCGAGGTCTCACGCGGGCACCTTCGGGGGCGGCACCAAGGGGGTCCCCTCGACCGGTGCGGTCGGCAGGAGCAGGCAGACGGTGGCGTCCCGCTCGACCCGGATGCGCCCGCCCTCGGCCTGGATCAGCGACTTGGCGAGGCGCAGGCCGCGCCCGGGCGTGGAGGCCTCGTCGAAGCCCGGCCCCTGGTCGGAGACGCAGAGCCGCACCCACCCGCGGCTGACGGCCGTGGTCGCCGGGACGCTCGCGACGGACACCGTGATGGTGCCCTCGCCGTGCTCCAGGGCGTTGTCGAGCAGCACCTGGAGGCACTGCCCGATCGCCGCGGCCCGGGCGCGCACCAGCGGCACCGGGTCGACGTCGACGGTCACCTCGCGGCCGGCCGCCTGCGCCAGGGACCGCCACGAGTCGATGCGGGCCTCGACCAGCGCGCCGAGCTGGATGTGCTCGTCGCCCATCGGCACGTCCGCCAGGGCGAGCAGCTCCTCGATCGTCGCCTCCAGCCGGTCGGCCTCGGCGAACGCGGCGTGCAGCAGCGCCTCGTCGGCACCGGACGCCTCCAGCGCCTCGAGGTCCAGGCGGAGCGCCGTCAGCGGCGTGCGGAGCTGGTGGCTGGCGTCGGCCCCGAAGGACCGGCTCCGCTCGACCATCGTCCCGAGCCGCTCGGCGGTGATGTCGAGTGCGCGGGCCACCTGGTCTGACTCCGGGATGCCGCTGCGCGGCGCCCGCGCGGTGAAGTCCCCCTCCCCCAGCGGCGCGGCGGCCGCCGCGAGCGACTCGAGCGGGCGGGCCCGGCGGCGCGCCACGCCCCGGCCGCCCCGCGCGACTCGAGCGGGATGGCCAGGCGTCGCGCCACGCCCAGGCCGACCAGCCCGGCGAGGCCGAGCGCGGTGACGCCGAGCCCGGCGATGGCCAGCCACGCGCCGGTCAGCTCGCTCTTCAGCCCCGAGTCGGGGGAGACCGCGCGGAGGATCTGGCTGACCCCGCTGACCCGGAGCGGGAGCGCCACGGCCAGGACCCCGTGGTCGCGTGCGCGGCCGACCTCACCCTCGGCGGCGCTGGCGACGTCGGTTTCGAGGCCCTCGGGCACCGCCGGCGGGCCGCCGGTGTCGATGGTGATCCGCAGCGGTCCGCGCTGCTCGAGCAGCTGGAAGCGGATGTCGCGCTCGGCGGTCCGGTCCGCCAGCGGGTCCGAGAGCTGCCGCGGGGTCATCCGGTCGGTGTTGATCAGCACCTGCACCTGCTCGGCCTGGCGCTGCAGGGTGTCGAGCGCCTGGCCCGTCAGCACCCCGTCGATCGCGATCGCCAACGGCAGGCCGAGCAGCACGACGCCGACGGCGACCGTGCCGACCGTGGCCAGGACGAGGCGATGCCGCACGGGTTATCAGTCTCCGGTCTCGAACCGCAGACCCACCCCGCGGACGGTGGAGATGTACCGCGGCGACCCCGCGTCGTCGCCGAGCTTGCGGCGCAGCCACGAGACGTGCATGTCGACGGTCTTGGTCGACCCGAACCAGGTCGTCTCCCACACCTCCCGCATGATGTCCTCGCGGGTGACGACGGTCCCGGCCTCGCGGACCAACATGGCGAGGAGGTCGAACTCCTTCGGGGTCAGGTCGAGCTCGACGTCGCCCCGCCACGCCCGTCGGGCCGCCAGGTCGACGCGGACGTCCTGGGCCTCGACCGACTCGACCTCCGCGTCGGCCGCCCCGGCCTGCGCACGGCGGATCAGCGCCCGACGGCGGGCGAGCAGCTCGGCGAGGCGGAAGGGCTTGGTGACGTAGTCGTCGGCGCCGGCGTCGAGGCCGACGACGACATCGGCTTCAGAGGTCCGGGCGGTCAGCATCAGCACCGGCACGCCGGGGTGCTGGTCGTGCAGCCGGCGGCACACCTCGACGCCGTCGATGTCCGGCAGGCCGAGGTCCAGCACCACCGCGGCCAGGTCGTCGGTGGCCAGGGCCAGCGCCTCCCGCCCGGTCGCCACCCGCGTGACGGCGTACCCGCCGCCGCCGAGGGCCGCGGCCAGGGGGGCGGCGATGCCCTCGTCGTCCTCCACCAGCAGCACCTTCTGCTGCTCGGGGTCCCTCGTCGCGTTGGTCACCACGTCGTCTCCACACTGCCGTCGGTCGCCACCCAAGCATGCCTGCACCCCCGCGGCGGTCGCGGGAGCGGGGGCCCTTTGCCCATTCTTTGCCGGGTCGCGCACCGTGCTCGACCGGTCCCCACCTACCGTCTGGATCGATCCGCAGCCGCCCGGCCGGTGGCCGTGCCGCCCTGACGGGTAGGACTGCGCGGCACCACCGCACCGCCCCAACAGAGAAGAGAGGACCCTGCGTGAGCGCCCTCCCGCCTGCCGGCTCCGAGAGCTCGCACGGCGCCCCCCGCGCCACGAGCCCGACGTCGTCCGATCGGGGCTCGTCGTGGCTCGACAGCGACGAGTGGACCGGTGGGCCGAAGCTGCCGGCGGACCGGACACCCCCGTCGACGCCGGCCCCGCCCCGACGCGATGAGGCCTGGGCGCCCCAGCGGGCCGCCGACGGCGGCGCCTGGGAGGCGCCCGGGTGGGGCGCACCCACCGCGGGGTGGGGGCCGACGCAGACCGCGCCGCAGCCGTCCGCCGCGCGCGACGACGGCGCGCTCCCCATCTGGGATCCCGAGCCCTGGACCGGCGACGCGCCCCCGCCACCCAGCACGCCGCCCACGGCGGACGAGGGCGGCGGCCGGCGCGGTGGGACGCTGAAGGCCGTGCTGATCTCGGCGCTGGTGTCGGCGGTCGTCGCCGCCGCGGTGGCGGTACCCCTGACCCTGCGGCTGGCGGACGACCCCGAGGCGCAGACCGCCCAGGTCACCCCGGTGGCCCTGCCCGCCCAGCCGGATGACGAGGACGCCCCCGGCGATGAGGACGGCCCGGTCCAGCCGAACGCGCCGGCGTCGTCCATGACGTCGGACACGATCGCCGAGGTCGCCGAGGCCGTCCTGCCCTCCGTCGCGGTCGTCGAGACCGCGTCCGCGCAGGGCCAGGGCGCCGGGTCGGCGGTGGTGTTCCGCGAGGACGGCTACCTGGTGACGAACAACCACGTCGTCGACGGGGCCAACCAGATCTCGGTGCAGCTCTACGACGGCCGGGTGTTCCCCGCCGAGGTCGTCGGCACCGCCGCCACCTTCGACCTCGCCGTGCTGCAGATCGAGGCGACCGACCTGATCGTCCCGGGCTACGCCGAGGACGACCCGCGGGTCGGCGAGACCGCCATCGCGATCGGCGCGCCGTTCGGGTTCGGGTCGACCGTGACGTCGGGGATCGTGTCGGCGCTGGGCCGCCAGCTCGTGGACCCGGCGAGCGGCAACCCGCTGACCGACCTGGTGCAGACCGACGCGGCCATCAACCCGGGCAACTCCGGCGGTGCGCTGGTCAACGCCGCGGGCCAGGTGATCGGCATCAACACCGCGATCGTCGGCGGCGGCACGAACGACGGCGTCGGCTTCGCGGTCCCCACGTCGAGCGTCGTCAGAGCGGCCGAGCAGCTCATCGACCAGGGGTTCGTGGAGTACGCGCAGCTGGGCGTCGGCGCGAGCAGCACCGGCGTGACCCCCCAGCTGGCCGAGCAGCGGGGGCTGGACACCCCGTCGGGCGCGCTCGTCGGGCAGGTCAACCCCGGCTCGAGCGCCGACCAGGCCGGCATCGTCGACGGCGACATCATCATCGCCATCGATGACGAGGCGATCGGGGACTTCGGCGACCTCGCCGCCGAGATCCGCGGGCGCGACCCCGGTGACGTGGTCGTCCTCGAGGTCGTCGGCGCCGACGGCGAGCCGCGTGACGTCGAGGCCACCCTCGACGGCGTCCGGACGAACGACTAGACGACATGAACGACTAGACCACCCCGACGCACCGGCCGGCGCCCCTCCCCCCGTGGGCGCCGGCCTCGTGCTGTCCGGGCCCGGTCCACGGGCGCGCGGTCCACGGCCCCCCCCCCCGGGCACGGTCCACGGTCCGCGGTCCAGGGCGGACCACGGCCCCCGGGCACGGTCCCCGGGCACGGACCACGGGCACCCCGGGCACGAATCGACTCCGTAGAGCGGGGTCAGTCCACGTGGTGGAGTCGATCCGTGCGCGTCCGCCCTGGTCAGGACCACCACCGAGCCCGCGACGGAGTCGATGTGTGGGAACGCGGAGTCGATCTGTGCCCTGGGGTGTTCCCTCCTACGACCCGCCTCCTACGACCTGGTCGTCGCGACCCCGTCGTCCACGGCCCGATCCACCACGCCGGCCAGATCCACGACCTCGTCGGCGAACGCCTCCGCCGTCGGCGGGACGCCGGCGCGGACCAGTGCTCCCCGCAGCAGGCGGCGGAGCGCAGGGTCGGACCCCTTCCCCTCCTGCGCCGCGGCCTCGTCCCACGCGACGATCAGGTGGTTGAGGTCGCGGGACGACAGCTCGGGCAGGAGCTCGAGCACCCGGAGGTCGACGGTCCGCGCATCCGACCCGTCGTCGACCGCGTAGGCCCGTACCACGTTGGCGACCAGGCACCCGCCGGGCCCGTCCTCCCAGGACCCCGCGACGAGCGGCAGGTCCTCGCGATCGGCGATCTCGGCGAGCGCCCGCTGGGCCGCCGGCGGCAGGTCGGCGATGGCGCTGGCGAGGCGGGCCTCCGGCCCGACGGTCGCGTGGAGGCGGACGGTCTTGCGCATGCGGTCACCTCGGTGCTCGAGCGGTGGTCGCCACGCTACCCCCGTCCCCGGACGACCGCCCCCGGACGCCACCCCGCTATCCTGCGGCCCGGCATGGGCGACGACACCGACTCCGACACACCGACGACCGGCACACCGACGACCGGCGCACCGAGGACCGGGGGCTCCGACACCTCCGGCATGGCGGTGCGGGTCACCGCCGACCGGATCCTCTGCGGGATCGACGACGGCGGGGAGCGGCGGTCGCGCGGCGGGATCCTGATCCCCGCCACCGCGGCGTCGAAGGACCGACACGGCGTCTGGGCCGAGGTGATGGAGGTCGGCCCGCTCGTCCGGACCACCTCGACCGGGGACAAGGTGCTGTTCCTGCCGGACAGCGCGATCGAGGTCGACGTCAACGGCACCGGCTACCTGATCGTCCGCGAGCGCGACGTCCACGCGATCGCGTCGGCCGAGCGCGAGGCCGGCAGCACCGGGCTGTACCTCTAGGAGCGACCCACCTCTAGGAGCGAACATGGCGGCACCCCGCGCGTCCTACGCGATCATCCTCCGCGTCCAGCTCGGCGCCGACCCCACCGCGCTCGGGCGTGCCACGACCGCGGTCGGCGAGGCCGGCGGCGCGGTGACGGCCGTCGACATCGTCGAGTCCCACCCCGACGGCATGACCGTCGACATCACCACCAACGCCGGGGACGTCGACCACGCCGGCGTGATCCGGGCGGCCGTCGATGCGGTGGAGGGGGCCGCGGTCCACAAGGTCAGCGACCGAACGTTCCTGATGCACCTCGGCGGCAAGCTCGAGGTGCGCTCGCGGATCCGCATCAAGACCCGCGACGACCTGTCGCGGGCCTACACGCCCGGCGTGGCGCGCGTGTGCATGGCGATCGCGGACAAGCCGGAGGACGCACGCCGGCTGACGATCAAGCGGAACACCGTCGCGGTGGTCACCGACGGCTCCGCCGTGCTGGGGCTCGGCAACATCGGACCCGAGGCCGCCATGCCGGTGATGTAGGGCAAGGCGGTCCTGTTCAAGGAGTTCGCCGACGTCGACGCCTGGCCGATCGCGCTGGCGACGCAGGACCCCGAGGAGATCATCGCCATCGTCACCGCGCTGGCGCCCGGGTTCGGCGGCATCAACCTCGAGGACATCGCCGCCCCGGGCTGCTTCGAGATCGAGCGGCGGCTGCGCGACAGCCTCGACATCCCGGTCTTCCACGACGACCAGCACGGCACCGCGGTCGTGACGCTCGCCGCGCTGACCAACGCGCTCCGCGTCGTGGACAAGGACCTGGCGGCCGTGCGGATCACGATGGCCGGCGCCGGCGCCGCCGGTGTGGCGATCGCCAAGATCCTGACCGACGCCGGCGCCACCGACATCGTCATGTGCGACCGCGACGGCGCCATCCACCGCGGCACGGCCGACCCGCACAAGGCCTGGGCCCGCGAGCGCACCAACCCCCGGCAGGCGTCGGGGTCGCTGTCAGAAGTCCTCGTCGGGAGCGACGTGTTCATCGGGGTCAGCGGCCCGAACATCCTCTCGGGCGACCACATCGCGACGATGGCGGACGACGCGATCGTCTTCGCGATGGCGAACCCCGACCCGGAGGTCGACCCGGTCGCCGCGGCCGCGCACGCCGCGGTGGTCGCCACTGGGCGCAGCGACTACCCCAACCAGATCAACAACGTGCTCGCCTTCCCCGGCATCTTCCGCGGGGCGTTGAACGCGAAGGCGACCGACATCACGGAGTCCATGCAGGTCGCCGCCGCCGAGGCGATCGCCGCCGTCGTCACCGACGACGAGCTGCACGCGAACTACATCATCCCGAGCGTCTTCAACGCCGACGTCGCTCCGGCCGTGGCGGCCGCGGTCGAGCGGGTCGCCAAGGAGGAGGCCGTCACCGCCGAGGTGGCCGACGACGTCCCGGCCTGAGCCGCGACCGTGGCCCACCGGGTCACCTGTCCGGTGGCCGGCCGGGGGCGGACCTGCTCCGCCGGCAGCACCACGACGCGCTCGTCGCTCGGCGCCAGCGCCAGCACCGCCGCGGTGCGCCCGGGCTGGCCGGCCAGGCCCTCGACGACGTCCCAGGCGGCGAGCGCCGACGCGGGGAGGTCGGTGCTGAGCAGACCCTCGCGGCGCAGGTCGTCCGCCCACACCAGGACCGCCGAGATCCCGTAGACCACCCCGCCGAGCTCCCAGTCGGCGACGTCCGGCAGGGCCACCTCGGGCACGCCCGCCGCTGACACGGCGAGGTCGTCCGCCACGTCCGCGGAGGCGCGCAGGGCTGCCAGCCAGCCGAGCGATGCCCCGGCGGCGGCGAGCAGCTCGTCGGCGTCGACGGACAGCACACCCATCTGGTGCGCGGCGGCGGTCTCGGCGCGGATCGCCTCGATCGTGGCGCACAGCGACACGGCGCCCACCAGCGGGATCGTCGGGGAGGAGAACGTCATGGCACACCACCTGGGACCGTGCCCTCGCACGGCGAGAAGGGGCGTCCGGTGCCCGCCGAGTGCCCGTTCCGTGGGTCTGCTCACCCGGAGTGATCGGCACCGCCGCGGCGGACTTGAGCACCGGAGGTGGTGGTCGACCGCGAGCCCCGCGCTACCCTCCCACGGACGTGGGACTGCCAGCCAGCAACCGGAAGAACGTCACGTACCGGCGTGGGAAGCGGATCCGGCTGCCCGACGTCCCGGGGATCACGCACGAGCGGCGCTGGTGGGACCAGGACCTGGTCGTCGCGGGTGTCGACGAGGTCGGTCGCGGCGCCTGGGCGGGACCGGTCACCTACTGCGCGGTGGTGCTCCCGTCGGACCGGCGGATGTACAAGCTGCGGGACTCGAAGCAGCTGGACCCGGCCCGCCGCGAGGAGCTCGCGGCGCGGATCCGGACGTTCGCCTTGGCGGTAAGCCTCGGCGAGGCCAGCAACGCCGAGATCGACGCCCTGGGGATGAGCGCGGCGATGCGTCTGGCCGCCCGCCGGGCGGTGGCGGGGCTCTGCGTCGAGCCCGACGTGCTGCTCCTCGACGGGAACTGGGACTTCATGTCCGGGTGGCGCACCCACAACGAGCGCATCGTGCACGGGGACGCCCGGTCCGCCTCGATCGCCGCCGCGTCCATCGTCGCGAAGGTCACCCGCGACGCCCACATGGCGAGCGCAGCCGACACAGCCCACCCGGGGTACGACTTCTGCTCGAACAAGGGCTACCCCTCCCCCTCCCACCGGGCGGCTCTGGCCGACCTGGGACCTTGCGCGCTGCACCGCCGGTCCTGGGAGCCGATCCGGCGCATCCTCAGCGGCACCACCGACACCCGTGACTAGTCAGGATTGACTGATCACGAATTGCTCGGACTCGGTGTTGGCACCCCTTGCTGCTGACGGCACACTGGGGCATCCGGGGCCCCAGGGCGCCCCGACCAGCCCGGCGGAGAGTTGACTGCGCTCTCCGCCGGGCTTCTCCCTTTCTGCCCGGGTCCGCCCGAAATGACTAGGTCCGGGAAGGATCCACCCCGTCTACCATCGCCGGGTTCAGCACCTGTGACGAGGACGACGTCGATGCGCCTGTACGACACCCGGACCCGCGCCGTGGACACCTTCATCGCCGCGGCCACGGTCCGGCTGTACGTCTGCGGCATCACGCCGTACGACTCAGCGCACCTGGGTCACGCGTTCGTGTACACGACCTTCGACGTGCTCATCCGCCGCCTGGAGGCCCGCGGGCACCGGGTCGTCTACGTGCGCAACGTCACCGACGTCGACGACGACATCCTCCGGACCGCTCGCGAGCGGGATGTCAACTTCGAGGTCCTCGCGCGCTCGGAGGCCGCGGCCTTCGACGTCAACCTCCGCCGCCTCGGGCTGCGTGAGGCCGACGTGATCCCCTACGCCACCGAGACCGTCCCGGCGATGGTGACGACGGTCGGCGGGCTGCTCGACCGCGGACTCGCCTACGCCCTCGGCGACGGTCGCGTGTACGCCGACACCGGGGCGATGGACGGCTTCCTCAGCTTCTCCCGCCTGGACCGCGACGAGGCGCTGCGGCAGTTCGCCGAGAAGGGCGGTGATCCCGAGGCCGAGGGCAAGCGGGACGCGCTCGACTTCCTGCTGTGGCAGCCGTCGTTGCCCGACGAGCCGTCGTGGGAGGCGCCGTGGGGCCGGGGCCGACCGGGATGGCACCTCGAGTGCTCGGTGATGGCGACCGAGCACCTCGGCCCCGTGATCGACATCCACGGCGGCGGCAGCGACCTGGTGTTCCCCCACCACGAGGCGGAGATCCTCCAGGCCGAGGGGTTGACCGGCCAGGCGCCGTTCGCCCGTGTGTGGATGCACGTCGGCATGGTCGGGCTGGACGGGACCAAGATGTCGAAGAGCCTCGGCAACCTCGTCTTCCTGGGCGACCTGCTCGACCGCCATGACGCCGACGCGGTCCGCTACCTGCTGCTCAGCCACCACTACCGCAGCGAGTGGGACTACACCGAGGACGAGATGGAGCTCGCAGCTGCGGCGGTGAAGGGCTGGGACGCCGCGCCCGACGGCGACCCCGCGGCGGCCGAGGACCTGCTCGCCGCGGTCGGCGCACGGCTCGACGACGACCTCGACGCCCCCGGCGCGCTCGCGCTGATCGACGCCGCGGCGGGCGATGGTGAGGGGTGGGCCGCACGCGCGGCGGCGGCCAGCCTGGGCTTCGGCGGCGGTGGCGCGGGCCGGGTGGGCGCCGACCGTTAGCCGTCCGTTAGAGCCGGCCCGTACGGTGCCGGCATGCGACGCGGCACCCGTGCACCGACCACCACGGCCCTCCTCCTGGTGGGGCTCCTCTGCTCGGCCCTGCCGAGCCAGGCGACGTCCCCGGGGTCCAACGGTCCGTTCCTGTTCTCCAGCACCGACACGACGGGCATCGCCACCGTGGGCGCGGACGGCACGATCACGGAGCTGACCGAGGGGTCCGCGATCCACGCCGAGATCTCACCCGACGGCAGGACCGTGCTGCACACCGGCACGACCGACAGCCGGGACATCAGCATCGTGTCGCTGGCCGGGGGTCCCACGCAGGTCCTGGTGCCGCGCGGTGGGGCCGGCGGTCGACCCGACGTCAGCTGGTCACCGGATGGCTCCCGCATCGCGGTCGCTGACGGCAGCGTCCTCACGGTCTACGACGCCGACGGCACCAACCCGCAGGTGCTGTACGACGCCGCGGGCGACCCGACGTTCAGCACCGACATCGATGCGGTGCTGTGGACCCGGCTCGACGAGATCTTCGTCCTCGAGCGCTTCCGCGAGGAGGGTGTCCGCATCGACGCCGCCACCGGCGCGGTCACCGCGCTCGAGAGCCCCACCGAGCTGCGCTTCGACACCCAGTACGGCGTCGACAGCTCGCCGGACGGCCAGCAGCTGGCGATCACCTGCACCGACGATTCGGCGGACGCCGTCGTGGGCGTGTGCATCCTGGGGCGCGACCTCGGCGTCATCCGCTACATCCCGCCCTCCGTGGCCGGGGTGCCGCGCATCGACAAGCCGGTCTGGAGCCCCGACGGCACGCGTACCGCCTTCGTCGGGGTGGACTTCGCCGCCGACGTGGCGCGGCTGTACACCGCCACCCCCGAGGGCACCGGGGTCCAGCAGGTCGCGGACCTGCCGCCCGACTCCCGGTTCCAGGGCAACGTCGCGACGTTGCAGTCCTGGGCCAGGGTGCCGGACACGCCACCCACCCCGCTCGAGGATCCACCGCCCCCGCCGACGAACGCCCCGCTGGCCTGCGGTGGGTTCGACGGCGACCCGGCGACGACCGAGCGGGCGGACTTCACCGATCCGGTCGCGTACGCGGTGGCGGTCAGCCAGGCGCGGTTCGGCTGCGACGGCAGCGACCTGCCCAACGCCGTGGTGCTGTCCCGCGACGACAACTTCGCCGACTCACTCGTCGGGGCGGCCCTGACCGGCGACCGGCCGCTGCTGTTCACCCAGACCGACACCCTGCCGTCGGAGACCCGCACGGAGATCGACCGGCTGCTCGACCCCGGTGACACCGTCTACATCCTGGGAGGGAACGCCGCGATCTCCGACGCGATCGAGGAGGAGCTCGACCTCGACTACGTCGTCGCCCGCCTCGAGGGCCCCTCCCGGGTCGAGACCTCCGTCGAGGTGGCCGAGCTGGCCGTCGGGACCGCCCCGGCCCGCGGGACCGACGTCACCACCATCGCGATCGCCCGGGCCGGCGGCCCGGCCGACAACCCGACCGCCGCCTGGGCCGACAGCGTGTCGGCCGGGGCGTGGACGGCCGCGGACGCCATCCCCACCGTCGTGACCGACACCGCGTCGCTGCACCCCGCGGTCGCAGACTTCATCGAGGGGCTCGACGACCTCGAGCGCACCGTGCTGCTCGGCGGTGAGGCGGCGCTGTCCGCCGCCGTCGCCGACGCGGTCCCGAACCCAGTGCGCATCGCCGGGGACAGCCGCGACGCCACCGCCCAGGCGATCGGCGCCGAGCTGATCGGCGACGCCGAGGACGGCACCCGCCAGCTGGTCGTCATCAACGGCTACCGCGCGGACGGCTGGACCTTCGGCCTGCCGGCGGCCGGCCTGGCCGCCGACGCGGATGCCGCGATCGCGCTGGCGCAGGACCCGGTGCCACCCGCGACCCTCGAGATGGCGTGCGCACCAGCGGACGTGGACCTCCTGCTCGCCGGTGGCCTCGGCGTCCTCACCGAGGCGGTCGCCGCGCAGCTCGACGACGCCCCCGGGTGCTGACGTGATGCGCACGACGACGGCCCGCCGCCGGACCGCGACGATCCTCGTGGGGGTGCTGGTGATGACGGCGGCGGCGGTCGCCCCGTCCGAGGCGCAGGTCCCCCTCGGGTTCCAGATCGGCTGGAGCGACTTCGGCAGCCACCACCTCGTCAACCCGGACGGCACGGACTCGGTGCAGCAGGGGCCGGCCCGCGGTGGCGACTTCGACTGGACCCCCGACGGCCTGTACCTGGTGTACGTCGACGGCGGGACCACGGTCCTGCAGAACCCGGACGGCGCGACGTTCCCGATCGACGGCGTCGGCGGCGGCCCCGAGCTGTCTCCCGACGGCAGCATGATCGCCCACACCGCGTTCGACGCCGACACCCAAGAGGACGTCGTCCACATCATCGACACCCAGGGCAACCTCCTGGCCCGGGTTGAGCCGGCCGGGCGGCAGCCGACCTGGTCCCCAGACGGCACGCAGATCGCGTTCGCCAGCCGTGAGGAGTTCACCCGGGGATGTCCGGGCGACACCCGCAACCCCGAGAACCGGACCACCGACGACTTCAACCCCCACGGCCTGCGGGTCGCCGACGTCCCGTCGAACCTCGGCGCCGGATCGCCCGCGACCCTCGGGTCCTCGTGGCTCGTGCAGCCCTCGACGTCCGTCGGTGAGGAGTACGCCTGGTACGAGGGCCTGAGCGATCCCGACTGGGGACCGGGTGGCGAGATCGTCTTCTTCGGCTCCTTCGAGACCCGCGAGTTCGACCCGAACGACGGCAGCAACTTCGGCAGCTGCGTCAGCGGCAACGACCCCGAGGAGGACGACACCGACGTCCTGGTCGTGTCCGAGGGCGGCGGGGCGATCACCAACCTCACCGAGGGCGCGGAGTGGATCGGCGGCGAGTTCCCGACGGCCCCGGCGGACCTGAACCCCTCCTTCTCACCCGATGGGGAGTGGATCGCCTTCGCCTCGGACCGGAACACGCCGCGGGACGGCGGGGTCCACTCGCTGTGGCGGATGCGCGCCGACGGCTCCTCCCCCGAGCTCGTGCTCGCCACCGAGCGCGTGGACGAGACGGACTGGCGCTCGGTCATCCCCGGCGCGGAGAGCGTCCGGATCGAGGCGCTCGATCCCGACGCCGGCGAGGTCGGCACGTCGGGCACGAACGGGGGGAACTTCACGATCGAGCGGACGGGGGTGACCGACGGCGACCTCGAGGTCTCGATCCGCGTCTCCCCGGAGAGCACCGCGGTGGCGGGTGAGGACTACGTCGCACTGCCCACGTCGGTGACGATCCCGGACGGCACGAACCTGGTGAACCTGATCGTCGCGCCGATCCCCGACGACGTCGACGAACCCGCGGAGACCGTCGTCGTCGAGATCACCGATGGCGACGGGTACATCATCGGCGACCCGCGGCAGGCGACGGTGACGATCGCCGACGCGAGGACGTCGCGCGAGGAGGCGATCGAGTACGCCGCGCAGCTCGCGCTCGCGCGGTTCGAGGACGCAGACGGGACGTTCGCGGGTGCGGGTCGCCAGCGGGCCGCCGGGGCCGTCCTGGCCCGCGTCGACGTCTTCGCCGACGCCCTCACCGGGTCGGTGCTGACGGGCGACGCGCCCATGCTGTTCACCGCGCAGGACGCGCTCGCACCCGCCGCGGCGGCGCAGCTCCAGCGGACCCTGACCCCCGGTGCCACCGTCTACCTGCTGGGCGGCGAGGCGGCGCTCAGCGGTGCCGTCGAGCAGGCCGTGGCCGACCTCGGCCTCAGCCCACGACGCCTGAGCGGCCCGACGCGGATCGAGACCGCGGTCGCGATCGCCGACGAGGCCGTCGCCCGCGGTGGCGGGACCACGGTGGGGGTCGCGCGTGCGTTCGGCCCGGAGGGCAACCCGACCGCGGCGTGGGTCGACTCGGTGGCCGCAGGCGGGTGGGCGGCCGACACGCAGAACCCGATCCTGCTCGTGCCCGGTGACGCCGATGCCCTCCCCGAGCCTGTGCAGGCCTTCCTCGACCGGTCCGATCACGACGCGGCCGTCGTCCTCGGCGGCGACGCCGCGGTCAGCCCCGCGATCGCCGACTCGATCGAGGCGACCCGCGTCGGCGGACAGACCAGGTTCGACACGGCGGCGCAGATCGCCGCGCAGCTGTGGCAGGCCCCCGGGCCGGAGCGCCTGGTCGCCAACGGCACGGAGGGGGATGCGTGGAACTACGCCCTCGCCGCCGCCGGCCTGTCCGCCGACGCCGACGCACCCCTGCTGCTGACCACCGTCACCTCCCTGCCCCCCGAGACCGACGCCGCCCTGTGCGCGACCGGCACCCGACAGCGCCACGAGGTGATCGGCCCCCTGCGGCTGGTGACCCAACCCGTCCGCGACGCCCTGGCATCCCCGTGCTGACCTCCCTGGAGAACGACATGACCCGCCCCCGTCCGCTGCTGATCGTCCTGACCTGCCTGCTGCTCACCCTGCCGGTCGCCCCCGCCGCCGCGGTCGCGCCCGGTGAGAACGGTGAGATCGTCGTCCTGGCCCAGGACCCCGCCGACTCGCGCTTCCAGACCGTGGTCGCCGTGGACCCGGCGACCGGGGACCGCCGTGAACTGGTCCCGCCGAACATCATCGACTCGGTGGCGGTCTCGCCTGACGGGACGGCCGTCGCCTACACGTTGCAGCGGAACCTGTACGTCCAGCCGCTGGGCGGGACGACCGACGACCGCGAGTTGCTCGTCCAGCTCGACGCCGCCACCTACGCCCTGGAGTGGTCGCCGGACGGCAGCGAGATCCTGGTGGTCGACGGCGAGACCTTCACCGCGCACCCGGTGGACGGCAGCGCGCCCCGGGTGCTCGCCCCGAACCGGCAATCCGGTGGCCAGTTCACGTACCAGTCGGTGACCTGGACGTCGCAGGACCAGATCGTGGCCATCGAGCTGTCGGCGATGCTCATCATCGATGCGGCCACGGGGGAGTCCCGGATCGTGGACCCGGAGGAGTCCCCCAACGCCCAAGGGCTGGGCGTGGACGCCAGCCCCGACGGGTCGCAGCTGGTGTTCGCGTGCGTGCAACCGGACGACAACTCGTTCAGCCTGCGGCTGTGCATCACCGGGCTCGACATGGTCGTGCAGCGCACGGTCGACCTGAGCGATGTCGATGTCGAGCCGGCACACCCGGCGTTCTCGCCCGACGGCACCCAGGTCGCGTTCATCGGTCCCGCCCGGGCGGACGACGCGATGCTGTACGTGACCCCGATCGCCGGGGCCGGGACGCAGGCGCTCGGCGCCGTCGGTGGGCTGGGGATCAGCCCGGAGTGGGCCGTGGCCGGCGGGGGCACGCCACCGCCGCCGCCGGCGTCGGAGGAGCCGCTGGCCTGCGGCGGATTCGACGGCGACCCGACGACCACCGAGCGGGCGGACTTCGCTGACCCGATCGCCTACGCCGTCGCGGTCAGCCAGGCCCGCTTCGACTGCGACGGCAGCCGCGCCGCCGCCCACGTCGTGCTCTCCCGCGACGACGCCTTCGCCGACTCCCTCGTCGGCGCCGCCCTCACCGGCGACGGCCCCCTCCTGTTCACGCGCACCGACACCCTCCCCGACGCCACCGCCACCGAGATCGACCGGCTCCTCGACGACGGCGGCACCATCTACCTCCTCGGCGGCACCGCAGCGATCAGCCAAGCCGTCGCCGACCAGCTGACCGACGCCGGCCACGACGTCCAGCGCCTCGCCGGCCCGTCACGCGTCGAGACCTCCGTCGCCGTCGCCACCGAGGTCCGCACCCTCGGCGACGACGCCGGCATCCTCGCCATCGCCCGCGCCGGCGGCCCCACCGACAACCCCACCGCCGCCTGGGCCGACTCCGTCACCGCCGGCGCCTGGACCGCAGCCGACGCCGTCCCGACCGTCGTCACCGACACCGCCTCGCTCCACCCCGCCGTCGCCGACTTCATCGCCGACGCCCAACCCGACAAGACCTTCCTCCTCGGCGGCGAGGCCGCCCTCTCCCCCGCCGTCGCCGACGCCGTCCCCAACCCCACCCGCATCGCCGGCGCCAGCCGCGCCGGCACCGCCCAGGCCATCGCCACCCAGCAGATCGGCCCGCCCGACGACGACACCCGCGAGCTCGTCGTCATCAACGGCTTCCGCGAGGACGGCTGGCTCTTCGGCCTCCCCGCCGCCGGCCTCGCCGCAGACACCCACGCCCCCATCGCCCTCGCCCAAGACCCCCTCCCCCCGGAGACCACCACCATGGCCTGCAGCCCCGACACCATCGACATCCTCCTCGCCGGCGGACTCGACGCCCTCCCCGACGCCGTCACCGACCAGCTCGACGCCGCCCCCGGGTGCGCGGCATGACGCCCGCCCCGGCGATCGCACTCCGGCGTGCCGGTGCGCTCCTCGGCGCGCTGGTGCTCGTCCTGCTCGTGCTCCCCGACGTCGCGGGCGCCGCGAACCCGGGGCCGAACGGCGAGCTGTTCCTGACCCGTGACACCGACGGCAACGGGGCGACCACCCCGGGGCTGATCGCCGTGACCCCCGGAGGTGCGGAGCGGGCCATCGGGGCCGAGCCCGGGCCGGGCTTCAGCCCCGAGGTGTCCCCGGACGGCCGGGAGCTGCTCATCAGGACGCCCGGGGACGGGCTCAGCCGCATCTCGACCGCCGGCGGTCCGGTCATCGAGGTGGTGCCCGCGGGCCGGGCGGCCCACCAGGGCGCCTGGTCACCCGACGGCAGCCAGGTGATCTACCTCGACCTCCAGGCCGGGTGGAGCGTCATCGGGATCGACGGCACCGGTGCGCGGCCGCTGAACCCGGCGACGAGCGCGGGCGCCCACGACATCACCTGGTCCACCGACGGGTTCGCCTACCAGGCCGAGGGGCGCCGGATCGTCCGGATCGACCCCGCGACGGGCACCGCGACGGAGATCGGTGTCGAGGGCGTGCAGATCCTCGAGGACTTCGGACTCGACTCCTCCCCCGACGGCGCCAGCCTCGTCGTCGCCTGCTACGTCGACACCGACACGTCGGACCCGAGCACCTGCATCCTCGGGACCGACGGCGGGTTGCGGCAGGTCATCTCCCCGGACGACCGGTTCCAGCGCGACCCGCTGTTCTCGCCGGACGGCACCCGCGTCGCGTTCTCCATGGAGCGACCGGACTTCAGCGCCGCCGACATGTGGTCCACGGACCTCTCCGGCGGCGACCTCCGCCAGATCTCCTCCGACGGCGCGGCCACGTCCTGGGGCCGCGCACCCGAGACCCCGCCGACGCCGCTGGAGGAGCCGCCACCACCGCCCACCGAGGCGCCGATCGCCTGTGGCGGGTTCGACGGCGACCCGGCGACGACGGAGCGGGCGGACTTCACCGACCCGATCGCCTACGCGGTCGCGGTCAGCCAGGCCCGCTTCGACTGCGACGGCAGCGACGGCGCCGCCCACGTCGTGCTGTCCCGCGACGACGCCTTCGCCGACTCCCTCGTCGGTGCCGCCCTCACCGGACGTGGGCCGCTGCTGTTCACCGAGACCGACACCCTGCCGGACACGACCGCCGACGAGATCCAGCGACTGCTCGACGACGGCGACCCGATCTACCTCCTCGGCGGCACCAGCGCCATCAGCCAAGCCGTCGAGGACCAGCTGACCGCCTTCGAGGTGCGCCGCCTGGCCGGCCCCTCACGCGTGGAGACCTCGGTGCGCGTCGCCGAGGAGGTCATCGCCCTCGGGGCCGACGGCGACACCGTGGCGCTCGCGAGAGCCGGTGGACCCGCTGACAACCCCACCGCCGCATGGGCCGACAGCGTGTCGGCCGGCGCGTGGACCGCGCTGCGGGCCATCCCGACGGTGGTGACCGACACCGCGTCGCTGCACCCCGCGGTCGCGGCGTTCCTCGACGCCACCGGCCCGTCGGCGACCGTCCTGCTCGGCGGCACCGCCGCCCTGTCGCAGGCCGTCGAGGACGAGGTCCCCGGCCCCCAGCGGATCGCCGGTGACAGCCGCGACGCGACCGCTCAGGCGATCGCCGACGAGCTGCTGGGATCAACGGACGACGGCAACCGCCAGCTCGTGGTCATCAACGGCTACCGGGCCGACGGGTGGCTCTTCGGCCTCCCCGCGGCCGGGCTGGCCGCCGACGCCGGCGCCGCGATCGCCCTCGCCCAGGACCCGGTCCCACCCGCGACCCTCGAGATGGCGTGCTCGCCGGCGGACGTCGACCTGCTGCTGGCCGGCGGGCTCGGCGTGCTCAGCGACGCCGCTGCGACCCAGCTGGACAGCTCCGGGGCGTGCTGAGCCGCACCGGTCGGGGACGATCGCGCCGATCCTCGCCGTCAGGCGAGGGAGGCCCCGATCGCGCCGAACCTCGTCGCGGCGCGATCAGGCGCGGGTTAGCGGCTTGTACTTGATCCGGTGGGGGCGGTCGGCGTCCTCGCCGACGCGCTTCTTGTAGTCCGCGGCGTACTCGGAGTACGAGCCGGGGTACCAGACGACCTGGGAGTTGCCCTCGAAGGCCAGCATGTGGGTGGTGATGCGGTCGAGGAACCAGCGGTCGTGGCTGATGACCACCGCGCAGCCGGCGAAGTTGACCAGCCCCTCCTCGAGGGACCGGAGCGTGTCGACGTCGAGGTCGTTGGTCGGCTCGTCCAGCAGCAGCAGGTTGCCGCCCCGGCGGAGCAGCTTGGCCAGGTGGATGCGGTTCCGCTCACCGCCCGAGCACTGCCCCACCTTCTTCTGCTGGTCCGGGCCCTTGAAGTTGAACTGGCCGCAGTACGCGCGGCCGTTCACCTCACGACCGCCGATCTCGAGGATGTCGTTGCCGTCGGTGATCTCCTCGAACACCGTCTTGTCGGCATCCAGCGCATCCCGGGTCTGGTCGACGTAGGCCAGGTCGACGGTCTCGCCGACGCGGAGGGTGCCGTCGTCGGGCTTGTCCTCGCCCACGATCATGCGGAACAGCGTGGTCTTGCCGGCGCCGTTCGCGCCCACGACCCCGACGATGCCGCCGGGCGGCAGGCTGAAGGTCAGGTCCTCGATCAGCAGCCGGTCCTCGTAGCCCTTGGACACGTGGTCGGCCTCGACGACCACGTCACCCAGGCGGCCGGTGTGCGGGATCGCCATCTCGATGTCGCCGTCACGGGCCTGGCCGCCTTGGCTCAGCAGCGCCTCGTACGCCTGGATGCGTGCCTTCGACTTGGCCTGGCGGGCCTTCGGGCTGGCGCTCACCCACTCGAGCTCGTGGGCCAGGGTGCGCTGCCGCTTGGACTCGGTCTTCTCCTCCTGGCGCAGGCGCTCCTGCTTCTGGGCGAGCCAGCCGGAGTAGTTGCCCTCGAAGGGGTGGCCCTTGCCGCGATCGAGCTC
The DNA here is from genome assembly GCF_964222135.1 of Euzebya sp. Lineage (NCBI taxonomy): Bacteria > Bacillati > Actinomycetota > Nitriliruptoria > Euzebyales > Euzebyaceae > Euzebya > Euzebya sp. Next base: position 31,237 of record NZ_CAXQBR010000003.1, on the reverse strand, counting down.
GAGGATCCAGCCGGCGACGTTGTCGAGGAAGTAGCGGTCGTGCGTGATCGACACGACCGTGCCGGGGTACTCCTGCAGGAAGCGCTCGAGCCACGCGACGGTCTCGGCGTCGAGGTGGTTCGTGGGCTCGTCGAGCAGCAGCATGTCGGGCTTCGAGAGCAACAGCCGGCACAGCGCGACGCGGCGGCGCTCACCCCCGCTCAGCGTCGTGACGTCCGCGTCGCCCGGCGGGACGCGGAGGGCGTCCATGGCGATCTCGATGGTCCGGTCGAGGTCCCAGCCGTCAGCCGACTCGATCTTGTCCTGGACGTCGGCGAAGCGGTCGTAGACCTTCTGCATCTCGTCGTCGGAGAGGTCCGGGTCGGCCATCTTCGCCGACAGCTCGTCGAACTCGTCCAGCAGGGCGACGACGTCACCGAGCCCGCGGCGGATGTTGCCGAGGACGTCGGTGTCCGTGTCGAGCTGCGGCTCCTGGGGCAGGTAGCCGACCCGGACGCCGTCGGCGGCCCACGCCTCCCCCTCGAACTCGGTGTCGACCCCGGCCATGATCCGCAGCAGGGTCGACTTGCCCGCGCCGTTCGGACCGATGACGCCGATCTTCGCGCCCGGCAGGAACGACAGCCAGATGTTGGAGAGGATCTCCTTGGACGGGGGCACCAGCTTGGTGAGCCCCTTCATCACGTACACGTACTCAGCCATGGCGGCCAAGGCTATGGGTCGTGCACGCGATGAGCAGTGGCTACGCGGTCGTGACCGGGTCGCTCGCGGGGGGCGCGGTCGTGGTGACGTGCTGGGCGACGTCGCGGATGCCCATCCCGATCAGGATGAACAGCAGCCCGACGGCGATCGCCATCGCGGCGACCCCGTAGGCGACGATCGAGGTGAACAGCGACGACTGCAGGAACGCGGAGTTCTGCGCCACCTCGCGGAGGGGGTCCTCCCGGTCGAGCTCGGCGTAGGTCAGCCCGCCGGTGGACTCGAGGGTGTGCTCCTGGATGATCTCGGCCTGGCAGTACGCGGTGAACGGCCCGGCGACGGTGTTGCCGGGCAGGCACGCGTCGTCGGGGGTGACGATGTTCTGCTCGCGGAGCGTGCTGCTGACCAGGATCATCGTGGCGATCCCTCCGACGATCATCAGCGCGCCGAGCACGATGGATGCGATGGAAGCGGTCTTCCTCATGTCCGGTCCTCCGGTGTCAAGTCGCCTGCCATGATCCTGTTGCACCCGCCGCAGGAGGTCAAACGCCCCACCGCCCCGAGGAGGTCCGACCGTGCCGTTCGTCAGCGGCGACGTCGTCGTCAAGCAGCTGACCAGCTCCACCTGGGAGCTGGTCGAGACCGTCGTCTACCAGGGGCGGGAGGAGACCTTCGAGGTCCCCGCCGGCTTCGTCACCGACTTCGCGTCGGTGCCGCGGGTGTTCACCTGGCTGCTCCCCCGCTACGGGACCTACACCCGAGCCGCGATCCTCCACGACTGGTTCTGCGACACCGGCGTGGTCAGCCGCGCGGACGCCGACGGGCTGTTCCGCCGCATGATGCGCGAGCTCGGGGTGTCGGTCGTGCGGCGCTGGATGATGTGGGCTGCGGTCCGGGCCGCGTCGCACCTGCGGGGCGCGTCGCCGCAGGAGGTCGGCTGGTTCGCCCTGGTGGCTCCGCCCGCCGTCGTGTTCCTGGCCGTCCCCGCCCTGGTCGTGCAGCTCTGGATCGTGCTGTTCTGGCTCGTCGAGCTGCTCGCCTGGGTCCTCCGGCGGACGTTCACCCGGACGCACGTCGAGCGCCCCCACCTCGAGAGCCGCGCCTGAGCCGGGCACGGTGCGGTCAGCGAGCCAGCGCCCGCAGCGGTGCCCAGGCCTCGGGTGGGGTGGTGTGCAGGTCGTACAGGCCGCCGCCGATCGCACCCGACTCCTGCACCGCCCGGACGAACGACTCCACCTCCGGCAGGGCGTTCGCGATGCCGCCGGCCAGGTGCACGGGGTGGTCGGGGTCGCCGATCAGCTCGCGGACCCGCGTGACGTTGTCCCGGTTCCACTGCAGGGTGATCGCCGCGTCGCTGCCCCGGTAGCTCGAGTAGCTCATGGGCACGGTGACGTCGTAGGTCGCCGCCAGCTCGGCGTAGGGGAAGTCCCGCCACCACCGCGGGTTGATCTCGAGCTGCAGGGGCGGCAGGACGATGGCGGCCATGGGGTACCCCCACCCCGCGTGGGCGCGGAGCTCCTCGGACAGCTGCAGCAACCGGCGGGTGCGGGCCATGTGGAAGGCCACGTCCTCCACCTCGATGTCCAGCCCGAACGCGTCCGCCCGGTCGCCGCGCGGGGTGGTGAACTCGATCGCCGCGATGGCCCGTGCCCGATCGCGGTCCAGGTCCTCGAAGTCCGGGATCGTCCACAGCACGACCTGCATCCCGTGGTCGTGGGCCAGCTCGATGGTCCGGGCGATGCGGGCGGGGTCGTGGACCAGCCCCTCGGTCGACTCCCGCGCGGTCTGGACGAAGAGGGTGTCCACGCCCTCGGCGGCGGCGATGCCGACCTGCTGGTCGGCGGTGAGCTCGGTGTCGTAGGTGTCGAGCCACGGCGACAGCCCGCGGAACGGCTGGAGCACGTCGGGGGTGACCTTGCCGGCTTCCGAGGCGGCGTGGGCGGCGGCCACGTCCGCCGCCTTGTGCAGCGGGTCGACCGACGCGGGCGCGATGGGGTCCTCCACGAGGCGCTGGACACCGGCACCGCTGCTGGCGAGGACCAGCGCGACCAGCACGACGGCGGTCAGCCAGCGGGGACGTCCGCCCGCACGATCAGGCTCCGCGCCACCTGCCATCTCCTGACTGTACGGCGCCGCCGTGGGGGACGCCGACGCCGGTCGGCTCAGATGGCGAACGCGGTGCCCCCGGCCAGCGTCAGCAGGTCCGCGATCACGATCGCGGCGGCCATGCCGACGGCCACGAGCCCGCCCCGCCGTGCGTGCAGCGCCATCACGACCACCAGGCCGAACAGGGCCACGACCGCCGCCTGCTGGGCGGACAGCAGGAAGTTCTGGCCGGCGAAGAGGAAGGAGAAGATCTCGAGCGGCCCGAGCGCCAGGGTGATGACGGGTGCGAAGACCCACCACCGCTCCCCCATCCCCGCCTGCGGGAGCTGCTGGCTGGCCAGCGCGAACATGCCGGCCAGGCCGGCGGCGGGGATGAGCGACGCGACGGAGGTCCCGGTCAGCAGGAGCAGGACGGTGGCGACGACGCCGGTGCCGACGCAGGCGATGCCCGCCTGGCGGACCAGGGTCGGCTGGAGCTCGCTGATCGGGCGGAAGGCGTACTCCGCTCGGCGGACGAGGAAGATCGCCAGGACCGCCAGCGACGCCCAGCGCAGCAGGAACCCGACGACCGCGCGCGCGGGGATGACCTCCACGAGGAGGTCGACCCGGCCGCCGCCGACGACCTCGCCGACCGCGACCGCGCCGGCGAAGACCGCGGCGATCCCGAAGCCGAGCGCGAGGGCCCCCACCCCACCGGTGAGCAGACCCGAGAGCGCCTCGCCCCGGTAGCGCATCAGGAACAGCGGCATGCCGGCGATCAGCACCCCGTTGACGATCAGGATCAGCACCCACGACATCACGGTGTTCGCGAACAGCGTGGGCAGCGCCTCGACGAGCAGGTTGACCAGCGCGGGTCCGATGACGTATAGGGCGGCCGCCAGGAAGAAGTCGCTCCGGGCGTCCTCGGCAGAGAGGTACATGTCGTCGGGGAGCGTACCTGCGCGTCCCGGCGCCAGAGCGCGTGCGGTGCCGCGTGCGATGCTGGACCCATGAGCCAGGCCAGCGCCTCCATCGTCGTGATCGGCGACGAGATCCTCGGGGGGTTCGTCCACGACACGAACTCCCACTGGCTGGCCGGCCGGCTCCAGGACCTCGGCATCCCGCTCGACCGGGTGCAGACGGTGCCGGACACCCTGGCGGCGATCGACGAGGCGCTGCGCCTCGAGCTGGCCCGCAGCCGCCCGCGCCTGATCATGACGTCGGGGGGGATCGGGTCGACGCCGGACGACGTGACGATGGCGGGCGTGGCCGCCACCCTGGGCGTGGGCCTCGAGGTCGACGACGACATCGACGCCGCCATCACCCGCGCGCTCGAGTGGACCGCCGCCCAGGGCGTGGCGGTGACCGACGCGCACGAGCGGGCGATGCGGCGCATGGCCGAGGTGCCGGCCGGCGCGTACCTGCTGGCCGGCGCCCGCGGCGTCGCGCCGGGGGTCGCCGTCGACGTGGACGGCGGCCTAGCCGGCGGCGGCGCCACGATCGTGATCCTGCCGGGCATCCCGGGTGAGCTGCGGCGCATCTTCGACACCGGCGTCGCCGCCGAGCTGCTCACCGGCCTCGGGTCGCCCCAGCACGTGGTCGAGCTGACCCACCCGTACCCCGAGTCGACCCTGAACCCCCTGTTCGACCGCCTGGTCGAGGAGTTCGACGACGTGCACCTCGGCTCGTACCCCGGCAACCCGTGCACCGTCCGGTTGAAGGGCGCCCGCCCGCGGGTGGAGGCGGCCGCCGACCTGGTCCGCGACCACCTGGCGGCGCTGGAGGGGGACCCGAGCTCCACCCGGCTGCGCGAGGCCTGGGCCGCGCGCTGGACCGGGTGACCCGACCGGGGTGATCCGACCGGGGTGATCCGACCGGGCGTCGTCACACCGCCTGGGTAGCCTGGCCGACCATGGCCGGCGCTCCTGACCGTCACGCGATGTTCCTCCACGCCCACCCCGACGACGAGTCGTCGAAGGGTGCGGCGACGATGGCCCGCTACGCCGAGGAGGGTGCCCGCGTCAGCGTCGTCACCTTCACCGACGGCGGGCAGGGCGACATCCTCAACCCGGCGCTCGCGGACGAGCCGGGCATCCGCGAGAACATGGTCGAGATCCGCAAGAAGGAGCTCGCCGAGGCGCTCGGCGTGATCGGGGTGACCGACCACTTCGACCTCGGCTTCCCCGACTCGGGCTACGTCGAGGAGTTCTCCGGCGACGGCTGGTCGCCGTCCGCGGACCTGCCCGCCGACTGCTTCTACAACGTCTCCCTCGACGAGGTCGTCCAGCGCCTGGTGCCGATCATCCGCGAGACCCGGCCGCAGGTGCTGGTGACGTACGACGAGAAGGGCGGCTACCCCCACCCGGACCACGTGCGGACCCACACCGCCACGATGCGGGCGTGGCAGGCCGCGGCCGACCCGGCCGTCATGCCCGACGCGGGGCCGGCGTGGCGGGCCTCGAAGGTCTACTACCACCTGACCTTCACCTACCGGCGGCTGTCCCGGCTGCTCGAGGTCGCCGAGGAGCGGGGGATCGAGACGCCCTACCGCGAGTGGCTGGACCGCTGGGACCCGACCAAGCCGGAGCGCATCTCCACCTCGATCCACGTGGCCGACCACCTGGGCGCGCGGAGCGCCGCGCTGATCGCCCACCGCACCCAGGTCGACCCCGACGGGCTGTGGTTCTCGATCCCCGACGACGTCGTCCGGGAGGTCTACCCCTACGAGGACTTCCAGCTCGCCTACTCGGAGGTCTGGACCGCCAAGCCCGAGTCGGACCTGTTCGCCGGGCTGTGACCGGGCCGCGGTCCGGGCGTCACTTGATGCCGCTGGTGGCGACGTTCTCCACGAAGTAGCGCTGGGCCAGCACGAACACGGTGACGGGCACCGCGATGGCGATCATGACGCCCGCGAAGATCAGGTTCGGCGTGTCCGCCGCGCGGCCGCCGAGCTGCTGGAGGGACAGGGTCAGCACGTGGTTCTCGGTGTTGCCGGCGTTGATGACGATGAACGGCCACACGAAGCTGTTCCAGGCGTAGAGGAACATGAACGTGGCGAGCGTCGCGATCGCCGGGGTGGACAGCGGCACGAAGATGCGCCAGAGGATCGTCCAGCGGCTGGCCCCGTCGATGACCGCCGCCTCCTCGAGCTCCACCGGGATGGAGACGAAGAACTGCCGGATCAGGAACGTCCCGTAGGCGTTGAACACGAACGGGAAGACGAGGGCCGCCAGCGAGTCCACCCAGCCGAGCGCCACCATCACCTGGTACAGCGGCACGATCAGGATCACGAACGGCACCATGATCGAGCCGATGTAGACGAGGAACAGCGCGTCGCGGCCGGGGAAGCGGATCCGCGCGAACGCGTAGCCGCCCAGCAGGGACGTCAGCACCGTCCCCACGACCACGAGGACGGTGACCAGCACCGTGTTCGACAGCGACCGGCCGAGCGCCTGCTGGTCGAGGACCTCGGTGTAGTTGGCCGGCCGCGCGGTCACGTCCTCCACCTCCTCGGCGGTGCGGATCGTCGCGGTGACGGTGTCCGCCGGGTCGTCGGGGAGCGCGAAGCGCCCCTCGCCGCCGCCGATCCCCTCCACCAGCCCGCGGACCTCGCCGTCGATGCGGAACAGCGGGACCTCATCACCGCCGACCTCGGCCGTGGCCTGGGCGTGCGGCAGGATCCGCGGGGGGTAGCGGAAGATGTCGTCGCGCGCCTTCAGCGACGACCCCGCGACCACGGCGAACGGGAACAGCATCACCAGCCCGACGAGGGTCAGCACGACGTACAGGCCGATGCGGCGCCAGCCGCTGACGGGCCGCATCACGCACCCTCCACGTCGGCGCGCTGACGGCGGAACTGCACGAACGTGAACGCGAAGATCAGCAGGAACAGCACCCAGGCGACCGCGGAGGCGTAGCCCTGGCTGAACCGTCGGAAGCCCTGGTCGTAGAGGTAGACGACCGGTGTCAGGGTCGCGTTCTGCGGCCCGGCCCCGATCGGGGTGTAGGTCGGGAACAGCACGACCGCCTCGCCGAAGAGCTGCAGCGCGAGGATGCCGGTCGAGGCCACCACGAAGAAGGTGGTGGGTGCGAGCTGGGGCAGGGTGATGTGGCGGAACCGCTGCCAGCGGGTGGCGCCGTCGATCATCGCCGCCTCGTGCAGGGTCCGGTCGATCGACTGCAGCCCGGCGAGGAACAGCACGGTGTTGAAGCCGGTGTACTGCCACGCGAAGACGATGACGAGGCTGATCATGGCCAGCCCGTCGTCGCTCAGCCACTGCGGCTGGCCGGCCGCCACGTCGGGGAGCAGCGGGATGGCGCTCCACGCCCGCGCGGCGACGTCGAGCAGGTGGTTGACCCAGCCCACCGTCGCGTTGAACAGCTGCCGCCAGATCAACGCGACGGCCACCACGCCGGCGATGGACGGCACGAAGTACAGGGCGCGGAAGGCCTTGATGCCCGGCGCGTCGGAGTTGAGCAGGCTGGCGAGGAAGAGGGCGGGGATCACCGACAGCGGCAGTGCGAGGGCGGCGAAGACGAGGATGTTCCGGATCGACGTCCAGAACAGGGGGTCCTGGGCGCCGACGACGATGTCGCCGATCCGGAGAACCTCGGCGTACCCGTCGAGCAGGACGTCGGCGGCCCGCTGCCCCTCCCCCACCGTGGCCACGGTCAGCGACACGATGCGGACGTAGTTGTCGAGCCCGAGGAACACCGGTTCGGCGAACGCGTCCCACTCGTTCAGGCTCATCCACAGGCTGAACAGCAGGGGACCTGCGAAGAACGCGAGGAACCCGAGCAGGTTCGGGCTGACGAACAGCAGCCCCGCCAGGGCGTCGTCGCCCCGCGTCGTGGCGCCGAGGTGCCGGGCGACGTCGGCGTGCCGGGTCCGCACCGCCGCCAGGGCGCTGACCGCCGCCAGGGTGAGGAGGCCGAGGCCCGTCGGGGTCGCCACCCGCCCGGCGAAGGTCACGAGGCCGGGGAGCGCCCCGACCGCGATGAGCATCGCGCCGACCGCCGTCACGGCGACCCAGCGCGCGACGGCGCGCGTCCGCTCCCAGGTGGTGGCCGCGTACGCGACGACGGCCAGCGCGCCGAACGGCACGCCGCGGGCGAAGGACCCGCCGAGCGCGTCGAGCCCGGTGAGCACGTCGGTGACCTGCAGCAGGGCAGCCGTCGCCGCGACGAAGGTGAGGTAGTCGACGACCACCGCGGCGACCATCCCGGCCTGGCGGCGGCGCGCCAGGCCGATCACCGCGACCAGGTCGCCGATGACGACGGCCGACAGGGCGGTCAGCACGCCTGCCGCCGGGCCGCCCGTGACGGTCGACCCGGCGGTGACCGCCACCGCGGCCGCCACGGCCGCGACGCCGTGCGCGAGGTGCCATCCGATGAGGATGGCCACCCAGCGCGGCGCTGGCAGGGTTCGGGCCAGCACCTGCGACGCGGTCGTGGCGGTCATGGACGTCCGGGTGGGTCGTCGTGGAGGCTAGAAGGTCGCATCGAGCGGGTCGCAGGCGGTCGCCTGGAACTCCTCGAGCGACAGGTCCCCGGCGACCAGCGCCTCGATCTGGGGGGCCAGTGCGGCGTCGAACGCGGGCCAGTCGCCGTCCCACAGCGGTCCCTCGGCGACGGGGTCCTCGCTGATGCCGTCGATGAACGCCTGGTTGTTCTCCGGCGGCGTGAAGGTCAGGAAGGTGTCGATGACCTCCGGGTCGTCGGTGCGCGAGGGGATGTTGGCGCCGAGCTCGGCGATCGTCCCCTGCACCTCCGGGGAGGTCAGGCGGGTGACCAGCTCGAAGGCCTCGTCGGGGTGCTCGGTGTCGGCGTTGACGACGTACGCGCCCCAGAACAGCCAGTTGGAGGGGCCGCCGGGCCCGTCGGGCAGCTTGACGACGTCCCAGTCGAACGTCGCCGACGACCGGGTCCCCGGCGTCGCCCACCGGCCGTTCATGAACATGCCGACCTGGCCGGCGAGGAACGGCGGCTCGGCGTCCTCGCCGTAGGGGACCGCCAACCCGTCCTGGTAGAGCTGCGTCATGAACTCGAGCCCCTCGACGGCCTCGGGCGAGTCGACGGCGCAGGCCGTGCGGTCCTCGGTGAAGAAGGACCCGCCGGCGGCGTTGATCCAGTAGCCCGGGTTGGCCCACCAGTTGTTCATGCCGAACCCGTAGATCTGGTCGTCGAGGGCCGTGACCGCCTCGGCCACCTCCCGGAAGGCCGTCCAGTCCCACTCACCGGCCTCGGCCAGCTCGCGGGGGTCATCCGCGCCGGCCTCGGCGATCAGGTCCAGGTTCAGGTACAGCGCGAAGGTGGACACGTCGCGCGGCAGCCCCCAGAGGGCCGCGTCGCCGCCGTCGGGGTTGACCGTCAGGAGCTCCATCACCTCGGCGGAGTACGCGTCGTCGCCGGCGTAGGCGTCGCTCGAACCGGCCAGGTCCCGCAGGTCCATGATCAGTCCGCGGGTGGCGAAGTCGGCGATGTCGGTGCCGGGGATCCAGAACACGTCCGGGGCGGTGCCGGCGGCGAGCTCGGTGCGGAGCACGTCCTGGTAGGACGACGTCTCCGACCCGCCCGGCTCGTACTCCAGGGTCGCCGCGTCCCATCCCTCGTCGATGGTCTGGCTCACCTCGGAGTACACGTCGATCTCGGCCTGGTTGTCCGGTCGGGTCCGCCAACGGAGTGTGATCTCCTCGCCGTCCCCGCCCGCGTCGGGAGCCGCGTCGGCCTCGTCCTCCTCGGTGGGCTCGTCACCCGCGGCCTCGTCACCCGCGGCGTCCTCGGATGCGCCTGCGGCGGCGTCCTCGGGCGGGTCCTCGACCTCCTGGCCGCACGCGGCGGCCAGCACGACCAGTGCCAGCAGCAGCGCTGCGGCGGTGCGGTATCGGCTCATCTGTCTCCCTCCTCGTCCGCCGGCCCGTCCGGACCGGCGCAGGCCCTCAGGCCCGGTTGATCGGCTGCTCGGGTGCGGGGGTGGTCAGGCGCACGCGCGGGATCGCGGCGCGGTCGGCATCGGTGAGGCGCGGTGCGGCGGTGCGGAGCAGCGCGGCGGAGTCCTCCGGCGACGTGTCGTTGATGAAGACGCCGAGGGCGGTCTCGACGCTCGCGCGGACCTTGAGCTTCTCCGCCGAGCGGTGCGGGGGCAGGAACTCGATGGCGAGCCGGTGGTCGGCGACGGGCGCGCCGGTCGGGTCGGCCGGTGCCTCGTGGCACGCCATCAGGTACGCCATCGGCCGGTCGTGGACCTGGTCGTAGGCGGTCACGACGGCGCGGAGCGCCAGGGCGAGGCTGACCTGCTCCTCCGCCGTCAGGTCACCCAGCCGCCGGACCCCCTCGCGGCGGGCGCGGACGTGCACCTCGAACGGCCAGTCCGGCGCGTAGGGGACGGCGGCCACGAAGTCGTCGTCGACGTAGAGGCACCGGTCGCTGCCCACGTCGGCGTCGACGACCGCCTGGGACAGCGACGACCCGGTCCGCGTCCGGTGCGCCCGGAGCGCGGCGGTCCGCTGGGCCACGGCCGGCGGGATGCGGTCCAGGGCGTAGATCTGGCCGTGCGGGTGGCTGAGGGTGGCGCCGACGGCCTCACCGCGGTTCTCGAAGATCATCACGACCCGGTGGGTGGGATCCGCCCACAGCTCATCGGACCGGTCCGCCCAGATGGCGATCACCCGGGCGAGCTCCGCGTCGGTGAGCGTGGCGAGGGAGCCCTCGTGCCGCGAGGTGTAGAGCACGACCTCGCAGCGCCCGCGGGCGGCGTCGGCGAGCGACCCGATGCCCGGGATGGCCGGCGCGGAGGGCGGGGTCGGGGGCGCGACCGAGAACGAGGGGAAGCGGTTGTCGAAGACCGCGGCGTCGTAGTCGAAGGGGACCTCCGGCCCGCCGGGGCAGAGCGGGCAGCCGGCGGGGAGCGGATCGACGGCGGGTGCGTGCGGCCGCTCGTTGCGTGCGGGGGACACCGCCACCCAGGTGTCGCGGAGTGCGTTGTAGCGCTGGTGGATGCCGGAGGCGGCGGCGGGGACGTGGTGCGCGAGCGCGGCGTCGATGTCGACGTCAGGTGGCGGCGGGGTCCCGTAGACCCGCAGCCACCGGCCGTCCGTGTGGCGCAGGTCGTGCCGCGCGACGTTCTCCTCCATCTGCGGTGAAGATCTACCGGAGGTTTCGGAAACTTGTCAAGAACTTTCGGACCAGAGGACTACGAAAGTCCATGTGTGACTCACCGTGTCAACGGGCTGCCCCGACGTGTCGCAGCACCGCCGTCCACGCCTCGACCGAGGTGGCCCCGACGTGCACCAGTCCCCCGCGGCGCACCGCGACCGGGGCGCCGTCCAGCGGGCCGCCGACGGCGACGCCGACCACCTCCGGTCCCGTGCGGCCCGGCGCGGGGTCGTCGAGCGCCAGCGCCTCGATCCACGGACCGGCCGGCACCACCTCGCCGCGGACGGCGACGGCGGACGGCGGTCCTCCGCGCGGCCAGCCGCCCGGGCTGCCGGCGTGGACGACGTGGGCGCCGAGCCGGTCGGTGAGACCCGCCGGCGTCGGGACGTCGACCCACACGACCTCGGGGTCGCGGACCAGCGAGCGGGCGCCCACCAGCACGAGCACCCCGGCGTCCAGGGCGGCCTCGACGCGCCGGAGCCGGTCCGCGGTCACCTGGTGGAGGGCCGGGAGCGCCACCACGGCGTAGCCGGTCAGGTCCGCATCGGCCGGGACCACGTCGACCACGTGGCCTGCCGCCCGCAGTGCCGCGTGGGCGGCGACGGCGAGGCGCCGGTGGTCCGCACCGGTGACCTGGGGGACGACGTCGAGGATCCAGGCGTCGCCGTAGTCGACCACCACCGCGGCGGTGGCGGGGGGCCGCCCGGGCGGGTCGGCGGCGAGGGCCTGCGCGGCCGCCCGCACCTCCGCGCAGGCGGGGGTGTCGCGACGGTCGTGGGTCAGCAGGGCCGCGTGGTGCTGCTCCTGTCCGGCACGGGCCATCCGCCAGCGGAACACCAGCAGCGCCTCGATGCCGTGCCGAGCGGCCTGGGCGATCCAGTCCCCCACCTGACCGGGCGCGACCGCGGGGTTGTCGCCGGTCCAGTTGATGGCCCCGGGTTGCTGCTCGACCACCCACGCGCGCCCGCCGCGGTGGGCTGCGCCGGCGTCGGGCGGCAGGGCCGCCCCGCGGGCCAGGTCGAGGCCGAAGGCGACCTCCTCGGGGCCGGCGACGCCGTGGGGGTAGCTGTCGATGGCCCCGAGCCCGTGGAGGCGGTGGACGGCCTGGGCGTCGATGTCGAGGTCGCCCATGTAGAGGTTCGTGAACGTCACCGCCATCGGGTCCACGGCGAGCACGACGTCGCGCAGGGCCGCGAGCCCGTCGACGACCTGGGCGGAGGCGAAGCGGCGGTGCGCCACCTCGAGGGAGGGGTTGTGGGCGGTCATGGTGGGCGCGGGCAGCTCGACGGCGTCGAGGTCCGGGTACGTCATCGACCAGAAGGCCGTGCCCCACGCCGCGTTGATGTCCTCGACGTCGCCGTGGCGGTCGGCCAGCCACCCGCGGAAGGCGTCCTGGCAGCCGTCGCACCAGCAGCGGGCGGAGTCGTGGTTGCCGGGCTCGTTGTCGATCTGCCAGGCCTCGACCGCGGGGTGGCCCGCGTACCGGTCGGCGAGGACCTCGGCCACGCGGGCGGACTCCTCGCGGTAGGCGGGGCTGGTCGGGCAGGTGTGGCGCCGGCTGCCGTAGGGGCGGACCCGCCCGTCGGGGCCGACGAGGCGGATGTCGGGGCGCTCGCGGAGCAGCCACACCGGCGGGGTGGCGGTGGGGATGCCGAGGACGACGCGCATGCCGGCGTCGGCGACGAGGGCGATGGCCCGGTCGAGCCACCCGAGGTCCCAGGCGCCGCGTCGCGGCTCCATCCGCGACCAGGCGAACTCGCCGACGCGGACCAGCTCGAGCCCGAGCTCGGCCATGCGGGCGACGTCGTCCGCCCAGTCCGTCTCGGGCCACTGCTCGGGGTACCAGCAGACGCCGAGGCGCATCAGGGCGTCCCGCTGCCGGCGGGCGCGGCGGGCTCGCCGTCCAGGCGGCCACCGGCGGCGTCATCGGGATCGGGTCGCCAGGTCGGTGCGGGACCGGGACCTGAGGGGCGCAGCAGCCGACGGGTCAGCGCGAGGCCGCGGTCGTCGAGGGCGTCGAGCGCGTCGCTCGACACCGCGAGGCCGTCGAGGGCGTCGAGGTAGCCGGCCCAGGCCTCCCGGTGCGCGACCTCGGGCCGCACGAGGATGCAGTCGGGGTCGTTGACCCACAGCCGGCCGTGCTGCCACGCCCGCGCCCGACCGGCGAGCAGCGCCCCGTGCATGGAGGGCTGGGACACGTCCCCGTCGGGCGGGTCCCAGCGCGGGTCGACGTCCGGGGAGACGCGCATGGCGTCGACGGCGCCGATGCTCGGCAGCAGCGGGGCACCGCAGCCGAGGAGGGTCGCGGCGCCACCGCCCTCCTCGAGCCCGTGGCGGATCAGCCGGAGCGCCTCGGCGTAGGCGTCGAGGGGTGTGCAGTCGGCGTGGCGACGGCCCGGCAGGGCGCCGGCGTAGATGAAGTCGATCTTGTGGTAGCTGAACCCCCAGCGGCGCAGGGTCGCGAAGACCTCGACCAGGTGGGCCGCCGCGGCGGGGTGCGTGACGTCGCGCCCCCGGATGGGCTGCCCCCACGGGGGGTCGCTCGCGCGCGCGCCGCCGACCAGCCCGTCCGGGTGTGCCCGCGCGAGCGCCGACCCGGTCCCGACGCACAGCGGCGCGGTCCAGATGCCCGACTGCATGCCGGCGGCGGCGATGCGGGCGGTGAGGGTGTGGAGCGGCTCGTCGAAGGCGGGGGTGCGCCGGTCGAGCCAGTCGCCGATCTCGGCCTGGTAGCCGTCGTCGACCTGCACGACCTCGATCGGCAGGTCCGCGGCGACGGCGGTGTCCACGGCAGCCGCCACGTCGGCCGCGGTGACCCGCGGGCCGTGGCAGTACCACGAGCACCAGCCCGGCGGCTGGGGCGCGGTGGAGATCCCCAGCCGGGCCGCGATCTCGTCCGCCCAGGCGGCCAGCGCGGCGGGGATCGGCTCGTCGACGGTGCGGACGTCGACGGGCCCGTCGGCGCTGACCACGACCCGGTCGGCGAGCGCGGTCGTCCGGATCGAGGGGACCGCCCGGTGCGGGTCGGGGGTGGCCACCAGCGTGGTCGGACCGACCCCGTCGGCCTGCACGGCGAGGAGCCCCTCGGACTGCACGCCGGTCGGCGGCGCCGGCGTCTCGGGCCGGTAGGCCATCACCTGCCAGCGGTCCCGGGCAGGGCGGGGGCTGGTGCGGTCCGCGCGGTGCACGCCGGCGGGGCTCCAGGACTGCCAGCCGTGCTCGTAGACGAGCGTCCGGGCGGGGTCGCAGGCGATCTCGGCGACGTCGTGGAAGGTCCCGGCGGTCACGTCCGACCCTCCGCGGTCAGGGGTCCGCGCAGCGGGGCCAGCTGCACGTCGAGGCCGGTCTCGCGGAGGTCCGCCAACGCCTCGGGGTCGGCCCCGTCGTCGGTGATCAGCACGTCGACCTCCTCGAGGTCGCAGACCTTGGCGAGGGCCACCTGGCCGAGCTTGGCGGCGTCGGCGACCACCACGCGGGTGGCGGCGGCCCGGATCATCAGGCGCTTCACGTCGCTCTCGGGGAGGTTGACGTTGGTGATGCCGGCGGCCACGTCGACGCCGTTGCAGCCGATGAAGGCGAGGCGGGCGTGGATGTGGCTGAAGACGAGGCCCGCCATCGGCTCGACCAGGGAGTGCTGCTTCGGTCTGAGCGTCCCGCCGGTCACCACCACGCTGATCCGCGGGTGCGCGGCCTCGAGCGCCAGCGCGATCGTGATCGACGACGTGAACACGCTGACGTCGGAGAGGTCGGCGCGGGCGGCGAGCTCGCCGGCGATCGCCGTCGTGGTGGTCCCCACGTCGAGGATGACCGCGTCGCCCGGCTGCACCAGCTCGGCCGCCCGGCGGGCGATGACCCGCTTCTGCGCCTTCGCGGTCGCGGCGGTCTCCTCGAAGGTCCGCTCCGGCTCGGCCATGTGGCGCGGTACCGCGCCGCCCCGCACCCGCTTGAGGAGGCCCCGGTCCTCGAGGTGGTCGAGGTCGCCGCGGACGGTCACCTCGCTGACCCCGAACGCCTCCGCCAGGTCGGTGACGCGGACGAACTCGCGATCGCGGAGCAGGTCGATGGTGCGGTCGCGCCGGACCCGGGCGGGGATCGGGTCGTCAGCCGCGTGACCGGTCGTCGTGGTGGGCACCCCGCAAGCCTTCCGAAGTGGTTGTGCGCGTCGTTGCGGAAGCTTACGGTACGCCGCCGTACGGAAGGACTGCAGTGGTGCGGACCATCAGCGCGTGGGCTCCCGGCAGGGTGAACCTGATCGGCGAGCACACCGACCACACCGACGGGCTGGCCCTGCCGATGGCCCTCGACGTCGGCATCGAGGTGGTCGCGACGGCCGGCGGCGAGCGGATCTCCCTCGCCTCCGACGCGGCTGCGGGGGAGGTGGACGTCGAGGCCGAGGGGGGTGCGGCACCCGGGGAGGGGTGGGGGCGCTACGTCGCCGCCGTGGCGGCCGAGCTGGACGCGCTCGGCCGACCCCCGGTCGGCCTGCGCGGGACGATCCGCTCGACCCTGCCCCAGGGGATCGGCCTGTCGTCGTCCGCGGCGCTCGAGGTCGCGGTCGCGGTGGCCCTGCTGGACGCGGCGCAGTGGTCGCTGCCCGCGATCGACGTGGTCCGCGCCTGCCGCCGCGCCGAGCACCGCGCCGTCGGCGTCCCCTCCGGGGTCCTCGACCAGGCCGCTGCGGTGCTGGGCCAGGCGGGGTCCGCGCTCCTGCTCGACTGCGCCGACCTGCACGCCACGCCGGTCGCGCTCCCCGACGGCGTGCAGGTCGTGGTGGTGGACTCCGGCGTCCAGCGCCAGCTCGAGGGATCCGGGTACGCCCGCCGGACCGAGGAGCTGGGCGCGTCGCTGCACGTCCTGGGCGGCCGCCGTCCCGCCGACGTCGACCCGGCGGAGCTGGGCGCGCTGCGTGGCGGGGCTCGACGACGTGCCGGCGCGCCGCCTGCGGCACGTGGTCACCGAGAACGCCCGGGTCACCGCGACCGTCGACGCGCTCGCGGCGGGGGACCTGGGGGCGGTCGGCCGGCTGTTCGCGGCCAGCCACGCGAGCCTCCAGGACGACTTCGAGGTGACGGTGCCCGAGACCGACCACCTCGTCGACCTGCTGGTGGCCCACGGTGCGGTCGCCGCCCGCATGACCGGCGGTGGCTTCGGCGGCGCGGTCATCGGCTTGGTCGAGGGGGACCCGGACGCCGTCGGACGAGCGGTCGCCGAGGCGTACCGCGCGAGCGCACCGGGCCGGACCCCGCGGGTGCTGGTCTCCCGCCCGGGCGACGGCGCCGCGGCCCGCGCCCCTGGCCTGCTCACGGGTGCCTAGCGCGTCCTCCGGGGGTGACGTCGCCGCTCAACTGCACGTCGCACGGTGACGACGCGCCGCTGATCGCACCACATCCCGGGGGGTGCCGGAGCACGTGCAGGTGGCAGACCTGGGGAGCGGGACGACGTGCAGTCGGTCGTGCCGGCACCCTCAGCCGTGGTCGGCGAGCACGTAGAACAGGCAGTCGCGGCGGGTCTGCTCGGCGGTGCGGGTCATCATCGCGGGGATCACGTCGCGGGTGAGGGTGACCGCACCCTCGTCGTCGACCTGGATCAGCGCGTCGGTCACGTCGACGCCGGCGACGTCGGTGACCAGCAGCGGGGCGGCGCCGCCGGGCACCGTGTGGCCGATGAGCGTGCCGGGCGGCAGGTGCCCGAAGTTCTCCGCGTCGAGCCCGGGGACGATCGCGAGGTCGAGCGACTCCCCGAGCCGGGGGACGAAGTCGAAGGCGACCTCGGGCCGGACCTCGACGCGGTAGCGGACCTCGAGCAGCCGCTCAGGTCGTGCGGTCGTCGGGAAGCCGTCGGCGGCGACGAAGGACTCGATCACCCGGCGGGCGAGGTCAGCGTGGGCGGGCACGCCGGCCATCCCGCACTCGACGGCCACCGCGGGGCAGACGCCCTCCAGGGCCTGCATCAGGGTGTGCTCCTGGGTGCCCCAGACCAGACCGATGTCGGCCAGCGCCGCGGCGAGGCCCAGCGTGGCCGGGTCCGGCCGCGGGACGATCGCGTACAGCGGGTTGTCGCCGGTGTTGTTGTGCACGTCGAGGGCTGCCTCGAGGGGGCCTGAGGTGACCGTCTCGAGCACCTCCTTCGCGCACAGCCGCATCCGGGTCGTGGCCGGCTCGATCCCCCACACCCGGTTGAAGTCCTCCTGGTCGGCGAGGTAGCGGTGCGCGAACCAGCCGTGCTGCGTGGCCGCGCGGACGTTCCCGATGAACAGCCACAGCGGCCGCTCGACGACCGGCCGGTCCCGCAGCCAGGCGCACAGCCCCCGGAAGCCGGAGTCCTCGTTGCCGTGGAGCAGCACGGAGATGAGGCGCGCCGGCGCGTCGACCCGTCCTGGCAGGTGGATCAGCGCCGGCTTCCCGCCCAGACGGGTGAGCACGTCGGTGTCGGACCCCGCCACGAGGTCGACGGCCGCCGCCATCCCGTCGAGGCGGTGGTACAGCGGATCGGTGCGGACGGCGGTGCTCAGCGGGCCACCAGCTCCATCAGGCGACCACCGGCCATTGGTGGACCGGCACCCCGGACTCGTGCAGGTCGGCGTAGCGGGTGGTCAGGGTGATCGCGGCCTCGGCGCGGTCCATCCCCTCGGCCAGGAGCCGCTCGTGCGCGGCGATCTGCCAGGCCGCCCCGTTCTGGCCGGACAGGGCGCGCTGCTCGATCGTGCCGAGGTAGCGGTCGATGTCGGCGGCGTCGACCCCCCACTCCTCCAACCCCTTGCGGGCGAGGGGGAGGAGGTGGCGCACCATCAGCTCTGCCGCCGGCAGCGTGCCGAGCCCGGGCCAGTACAGCCGCGACCCCATCCCGTAGCGGGCGGCCTCGAAGAAGTTGGACTCCGCGGCCTGGAAGCTCATCGCCTCCCACACGGGCGCGGAGGCCTCGGCCAACCCGCCGAGCAGGCCGTAGTACAGCGCGATGTTGGCCGTGCAGTCGATGACCGTCGGGCCGGCGGGCAGGACCCGGTTCTCGATCCGCAGGTGCGGCTCGCCGCCGGCGATGTCGTACACCGGCCGGTTCCAGCGGTAGATCGTCCCGTTGTGCAGCGTGAGCTCCTCGAGGGCGGGCAGCTGCCCGTCGACGAGCATGCCCTCGGGGTCGGTCGACTCGGTGATCGGCAGGAGGGAGGGGAAGTAGCGGACGTTCTCCTCGAACAGCTCGAACACGCCGTCGGTCAGCCAGCGCTCGCCGAACCACACCCGGGGGCGGACGCCCTGCTCGGCGAGCTCCTCGGTCCGGGTGTCGATGGCCTGCTGGAACAGCGCGATCCGGGTCTCGTGGTGCAGCCGCTTGCCGAGGAAGAACGGCGAGTTCGCGGCCACGGCGACCAGCGGGCCGCTCAGGGCCTGCGCCGCGTTCCAGTACCGGGCGAAGTCGCCCGGGTCGACCTGCAGGTGGAGCTGCATGGAGGTGCACGCGGCCTCGAAGACGATCGAGTTCGTGACCGCGGACAGGTTCTCGTCGCCGGCGATGTCGATGACGAGGTCCTCGCCGCGCGCGTTCAGGATGGCGTCGTTCAGCGCCTTGTAGCGCGGGTTGGCCGACAGGTTCTGCTCGGTGACGTCGAAGTCGGTGAGGGTCGGCAGGATCCCGATCATGATGACGCGGGCGTCGACGTCGCGGGCCTTCTCGTTGGCCCGGTCGAGGGACTGGCGGAGCTCGTCCTCCACGTGGGTGAAGCAGTCCCCGACCACCGCCCGCGGGGAGGTCGCGAACTCCATGTTGAACTGGGCGAGCTCGGTCTGGAACTCGGGGGAGGCCAGGGCGTCCAGCACCTCGGCGTTCACGGGGAGCACCTGGGCGTGGTCGTCGGTCAGGTAGATCTCCAGCTCGACGCCCAGGGTGCGCTGGCCGGTCGAGAACCGCCCCTCGTCCATCAGCTGGCGGAGGACCTGCAGGCAGACCTTCACCTTCTCGCGGTACCGGCGGCGGTCCTCGCGGGTGAACTCGATGCTCTCGATGTCGCGTCCCACGCCTGCCTCCCGGGGGTGGTTCGTCAGCCGGCCACCTGCCGCAGCCGACGTCGATCCTAGTGGGCCGTTCCCCGACGCCGACGGTCTGACCCCCGTGGGGCCGCCGTGGCACCGGTCACAGCAGCCGCAGCTGCTCGGACTCCGGAGCCCGCCCGCCGCCGGCGCGCACGTGGTGGCCGGTGTCGTTCTCGCCCGGCCGGGTCCGATCCGGCCAGTGCCCGGGGTCCGGTGGACCGCCGCGGCGACGCCAGGCGGCGTCCCGCGCCCGCCGCACCGTCGCGGTCAGCGGTGCCGCGACGTCCGGCGGCAGCGTGGACCGGCCCCGCCTGCGTCCGCCGGGGGCCCCGTACAGCTCGGCGTAGCGCCCGACCAGGTCCGGGTGGGTCGACTCGAGCCACGGCCAGAACGCCTCCTTCACGCCGGGCCGCAGGTGCAGGGTGATCGGGGTGACGTGGGTCGCCCCCGCCTCCACCGCGGCTTCGGTCAGCCGCCGGAGGTCGTCGAGGCCGTCGTTCAGCCCCGGCATGATCGGCGCGAGCATCACCCCGGTCGGGATCCCGGCCTCGTTCAGCGCCCGCACCGCCGACAGCCGAGCCCGCGGGGACGGCGTGCCCGGCTCGACCGCCCGCCACACCGCCTCGTCGAGCATCCCGATCGTCAGCGAGGCCGCCACGGGCACCCGCTCGCTGGCGGCGACCAGCAGGTCGACGTCGCGGGTGATCAGCGTGCCCTTGGTGAGGATCGAGAACGGCGTCAGCGACCGCGCCAGTGCCGGGATCACCCCGCGCATCAGCTGATAGCGCCCCTCCGCCCGCTGATAGGCGTCGACGTTCGTCCCGATCGCGACGTGCTCGCCCTTCCACGACGGCTTGGCCAGCTCGCGCCGGAGCACCTCGACGGCGTTGACCTTGACCACGACGGTCGTGTCGAAGTCCGTCGTCGCGTTGAGGTTGAGGTACTCGTGCGTGGGGCGGGCGAAGCAGTTGTGGCTGACGATCCCGTTCGCGATGAAATCCCCGGTCTCCGTGGAGATGTCGACCATCGGGAGGTCCACCCCCAGCGGCTCGATGGCGACGACGTCGGTGCGGTTCCACCCCTTCACCGCCAAGCCGTCGATCTGCCGCTTGCGCGTCGTGGCCGGCGCGGTCGTGAGCAGGAAGCGCAGCCGCATCGGCAAGCCTCCCCGTACGCGCACGCACGACACACCGTTCTCACGGGCCGGCTCGCGCACGTGCTCGACCCCGAGCGCGGTCATGCAACGACACGTCCACGCCAAGATGTCCTCATCGGCGTTGGAGATGCGCATCACCGTTCCGGCGTGGCTGCCCTCTGCGTCGAAGATCCCGGCCAGGAACCCCCGCATCCACTCCTCGTCAGCCTCGTGAACGGGCCATCGGATCAGCTCCTCGATGCGCGCGACCGATGCCCGGCGAGATGTCCGGATGGCCTGGACCTCCTTCCGGGTCGCCGTCGCGGCCGCGAAGCGGAAGCGATCGGTCGGGACCCCGAAGCCCTCCAGGTAGCGTGCAGTGCGCACGAGGGGTTCGTCGTCGACGAGCGCCAACCGGAAGCGGTGCACCTCCGTCGTCCGACCACCGCGTTCGTAGCGATAGGTGCCCCACGTCCCGTCGCCCCGGACCATGCCGCACAGGTACCCGCGTCGATAGGACTCGTCCTGGGCCGGACCTGTGGGGAGCTGTCCGGGACCGTAGAGCCGGTTGTTCGTCGTCAGGTGCGGGCGCCGGGCCGCCCCCTGCTCGGCGCCGGTGACGTGCTTCCAGCCGCGCTCGGTCAAGAAGCGGTGATCCCCGCTCGCCACCAGTGCGGTGCCGTCGGCCAACGTGATCCGGTGCGCCGGCTTGACGCTTCGCCACACGTCCGACACCCGAGATGGCACGAAGGAGCGGTACCGTCCCCGCAACTTCGTGCCGTAGACCACATCCCCGGTCGCGAGATCACCGAGCGCCTTCTGGGTGCCATCGGCCATGAGGATCGGGGTGTCGGGGACCAGGCAGTACGAGCACGCGTGCTGGCAGCCCCGGTACAGGTTGATCGACCAGCCGAACGGCATGCCGCTGACCTTGTTCAGGACCGACTTGGTCTCGACCTCGAGGAAGGTCATGCCCCGGAACTCGGGGGTGTCGAACGTGCGCGTGGCCAGGACCGGCAGGGTCAGGCCAGGGGGCGCCGTGAGGGCGTCCGGGGCGCGCTGCAGGTCGGCCAGGGAGCGCATTAGCATCCACACTACACGAACACACGTTCGGGTCGATCGGTTTGGGCACTCGCGGTGAGCAGGTAGGGCGTCCGCACCCCACCGCCGGAGCCCGCCGATGCCCGAGACCACCACGCCCGAGACCACCACGCCCACCGCCACCCACCGCCAGGTGCTCGAGGCCATCACCGGCATCCCCGCGACCGAGGGGAACCGCGTCGACGTCCTCCGCAACGGCGTGGAGATCTTCCCGGCCATGCTGGAGGCGATCCGGTCGGCGGAGCGGTCGATCGACCTGATGACGTTCATCTACTGGACCGGGGACATCAGCGACGCGTTCGCCGACGCGCTGGCCGAGCGGGCCCGCGCCGGCGTGCGGGTCCGCGTCCTGGTCGACGGCTTCGGGGCGCGGACCATGGCCGCGGGGGCGAGGTCCCGGATGCGGGACGCGGGCGTGGTGCTGGAGACCTTCCGGCCGTTCAGCTCGCTGAAGGTGTGGCGCTGGAACGTGCGGACCCACCGCCGGGTGCTCGTGGTCGACTCGACCGTGGCGTTCACCGGCGGGGTCGGCATCGCCGCGGAGTGGGAGGGCGACGCGGACGACCCGACCTGCTGGCGCGACACCCACTACCGGGTGGAGGGGCCGGCGGTCGACGGCATCCACGCGGCGTTCCGCAGCGACTGGATCGAGACGCCGCACGCGCTCGTCGACGAGTCCGACGAGTTCGGGGTCCGCGAACCGGCCGGCACCTCGGCGGTGCAGGTCATCCGGGCCTCGTCCCAGCCGGGGTGGAACGACTCCGCGCTGGCCCTGCACGCGCTCCTCACCGTGGCCGTCGACCGCATCCGCGTGACGAGCGCCTACTTCCGCCCACCGGCGTTCTTCCTCGACCTGCTGTGCCACGCCCCCGGGCGGGGGGTGGACGTGGAGGTCCTCGTCCCCGGCCCCCACACCGAGCCGGTGCACTACCGCTGGGCGGCCGAGCACCACTACGCCCGGCTGCTCGACCACGGGGTCCGCATCCACGCCTACGAGCCCACGATGCTCCATGCGAAGGTCGTGACGGTCGACCGCCGGGTCGCCTTCGTCGGGACCACCAACGTCGATGCGCGGTCCCTCGCCCTCAACGAGCAGATCGGCCTGCTGGTGCACGACCCCGACGTCGTCGCGACCCTCGACGCCCACTTCGTCGACGACCGCGCGCACAGCCGCACCCTCGACGCGGCCACGTGGCGCGACCGTCCCCTCACCCACCGGCTCCGTTCCGCCGCCACCCACCTGGCCACGTTCGGGCTGCGGGGCAGCGGCGCCGCCGAACAGGGCAGGTTCCTGGACTGACGGCGGACGGCCGCGCGAGGGGGGCTACGCCGCCGCGTCGCGCTTGAACCGCTGCCGGTAGGCGCTCGGGCTGACGCCGCAGGCGTCGCGCAGCCGGCTGCGGAGGTTCGCCGCGCTGCCGAGACCGCTGCGCGCCGCCACGACGTCGACCGTCAGGTCGGTGGTCTCGAGCAGCTGGCGGGCCCGGGCGAGGCGCTGGGTGGTCAGCCACTGCAGCGGCGTGGTGCCGGTGGCCTCGGCGAAGCGCCGCGCGAACGTGCGAGGGCTCATCGCCGCCCGCGCGGCCATGTCGCTCACGGTCAGCGGCTCGTGGAGGCTGGCGACGAGCCAGTCGAGCAGCTCGGCGAACGGGGTCCCGCCGGTCCTCGGCGGCGGCACGGTCGTGTACTGCGCCTGCCCGCCGTCGCGGTGCGGCGGGATGACCAGCCGCCGGGCGACGAGGTCCGCGACGTCGGCGCCGTGATCGGCCCGCAGCAGGTGGAGGGACAGGTCCAGGCCGGCGGCGGAGCCCGCCGAGGTCAGCACCTGCCCGGCGTCCACGTAGAGCACGTCGGGGACCACCTCGACGGTCGGGTAGCGGCGGCGGAACGCGTCGAGGAACAGCCAGTGGGTCGTCGCGCGACGCCCGTCGAGCAACCCGGCCTCGGCCAGGGTGAACGCCCCGGAGCAGAAGCTCACGATCCGCGCACCCCGCTCGGCGGCGTCGACGAGTGCCTGGAGGACCTCGTCGTCGGGCAGCGCCGGCATCCGCCAGCCCGCCCGGTGCGTCTCGGAGACGCCCCACTTGGACGCCATGGGCACGATCACCGTGTCGGCGTCGACCACCGCGTCCAACCCGTGCTCGGCGACGATCGAGAACCCCATCGAGGTGGCGACCGGGACGCCGGGCCGCTGCGCGCAGACGCGCAGGTCGTACCAGCGCGGGCGGGCCATCCGCGCGATCACCTCGCTCCGCCGGATCCCGAACACCTCGCAGGCGATCGCGAACTCGAACGGGCTGAGGGGCTCGGGCGCCAGGACGGCGACCACGTGGTCCTCGGTGACCGTCGACATCGCGTCGGCCAGGACCGGGTCCACGACGTCCTCGCCGGGCTCCCACGGGACCGCGCCGATCGGGCTGGCAGCACCCGCATTGGCAGCAACATTGCGCATGTTGGCGATCATGCCACTCCTCGGTCAGAGCCGACAAGGGCATCGTCGGTCACACCACCCCCCTCCGACGAGGAGCCACGCCATGGACACCACTCGGGACACCACCCGGGACACCACCCGCCCCGCCGTCCCCCTCGACGCCCCACGCTTCGCGCTGGCCGACCGGATCGCCGGGCGGCTGTCCGGCCGGTTCACCGCTGACCGCGACGTCCGACGCGCGGTGGCCGTGCTCACCTCGAGCGCCGACCCCGACCGGGCGGGACGGTTGCAGCCCGGTCCGAACGAGCCGGCGCCGGTGGTCGAGCGCCTGGCGGTGTGGGCGCTCCACCGCGCCGCCGACGACGCGGTCGCCCTCGCCGACCGGGTGCTCGCCGGCGTGGACGCGGACCCGGCGGATCCGTCCGGGACCGCGCCCGCGCCGACCGGTCCGGTGGTCGCTAGCGGTCGTCTCCGGTGACCGCGTCCCGGGCCTTGTCGATCAGCCCGGCCGCCTTCTCCTTCACGTCGGCGGTGACCCGGTCGACCGTGCCCTCGCGCTTGAGCTCGTCGTCGCCGGTCAGGCTTCCGGCGGCCTCCTTGACCCGTCCCTTGGCCTCGTCGACCCGGTGGTCGTCTGGCATGGCTGCTCCTGTCGCTCGTGATGGGTTGCCCTCGCCGGGACACCATTCCCCCGCCCCCGGCGACGAACCCGACCGTCAGGACATCAGCGTCGCGGCGGCCGTGGCGTCGAGCGGGCGGTAGCGACCCGCGTCCTCGTCCCACCACCACCCCTCCGCGTCCGACGGGATCCCCTCGTCCTGCAGCGGGGCCTTCTGCGGCCGGTGGTGCAACGAGAGCGGCACGTCGTCGACCACCCGGATCACCGACGGCCACTGCCAGGCCTCGACCGCCGACAGGCCGGCGAGCAGCGCGTCGATCGACAATCCCTCCCCGTCCCGGGCGGTGACCGCGGCGACCACGAGCTCGTCCCGCGATCCCTCGGGTCGCACGCCGTAGGCGACGGCCAGGTCGACGGCGTCCACGCTCTCGAGGGCGGCTTCCACACCGAACGGCGGGACGTGCCCGTCCCGGGTCCGGATCAGGGTCGACGGGCGGCCGAGGAGCCAGAGATCGCCGTCGGCGTCGGCGCAGAACAGGTCGCCGGTCGACAGCCACGCGTCCCCCTTGGCGAACACGCCGCGGAGCACCCGGCCGCGGACCGACGTGCGCTCCCTCCCGACCCGGGCGAGGAGCATCCCCACCTCCCCCACCGCGGGCTCCTGCACGAAGCCGTCGGCACCGGTGACGAGCACCCCGCGGTCCACGTCGTAGGCCCCGAGGGCCACGCGGGCGGTGCCGGGCAGCGGCCGACCCTTCGCGCCGACCTTGCCGCCGCGGACGTTGGCCAGGACGACGTCGCCCTCGGTGGGTGCGTAGAACTCGAGCACGCGGGCGGGGCGGAAGCGGTCCTGGACGCGGTGCCACAGACCCGTCGGCATGCCCGAGCCGATGAACAGCCGGATCGGGTGGTGGCGCTCGGCGGCGGTCGGCGGCGCCTGCAGCAGGTCGCGGCACATCGCCCAGGTGTAGGAGACGACGGTGACGCCGTAGCGGCGGACCTCCTCCCAGAACGTGTCGGCGTCGAACCGGGGCGCCACGGCCAGTCGGGCGCCGCTGACGACCGCCCCGCCGATCGCGGTGAGGAGGGTGGCCGGGTGGTGCAGCGGCGTGACCGCGTAGACGGTGTCGCGCAGGCCGAGCGACGCCGCCGACGCGGTGCCGAACGCCGACATGGCCCAGCGCCGGTTGGTGATGCGGTTGGCCCGCGTCGCCCCGCCGCGTCCGGTGAAGGAGACCAGGGCCAGGTCGCGGGCCCGCCCGGGGTTCGGTTCGTACCAGCCGGGCAGCGCCACGGCCTCGTGGTCGATCTGCTCCATGTCGACCGCCCCGTCGGGCAGCTCGCCGTCCCGCCCGCCGGTGCCGAGCACGAGCAGCGGCGCGTCGCCGTGCCCGTCCGCCTGCGCCGCGTGTGCCGGGTCGGCGATGACGCGGCCGACCTGTCCGAGCCGCATCTCGCGGCGGAGGTCGCCGTCCGGGCGCAGCATCACTGCGACGGCGCCGAGCCGGCTCAGGGCGGCGAGGACGGCGAGGGCCGTCGGGCGGGTGGCCATCAGCACGCCGACGTGCTCGCCCTGGCGGACCCCGACGCTGACCAGCCCCCGGGTGACCGCGTCGATCCGGTGGAGGCTGTCGGCGTAGCTGTACGCACGTCCGCCGAACAGGAAGAAGGTCTCGTCGGGGTGGCGGCGGGCGCGCTCGTCCAGGAGCAGCGCGAGCGAGACCCGGGTGTCCGCGTCGACGCGCTCGAGGCGGGCCAGCCGCGGGAGCTGGTCGACGGCCTCGGACAGGACGCCCCTGACGGCCTTCGTCGCGTTGCGCGCCGATCCGGCGACCAGGTGGGCGGCGCCGACGGCGATGTCGGTGGCGACCTGCACCCCCGCGGAGGGGTCGGCGGGCGCCTCCGGCTGCTCGGTGAGCTCGACGATCGCATCGGGCCGGTCGCCGGTCCCCTCCTGCCAGTGGACCCAGTCCGCGACGACCGTCCAGGAGCTCTCGCGGGCTCCGTGGCCCACCACCAGGCCCATGTGACCGGAGTCGAGCGCCAGCTCCCAGATCTCCGCCTGCGGGGCGGCCCGCCGGATGGCGCGGACGGCGGGCGCCGCGGCGATCTCGTCGCTGGTCCCGATGACCGCGAGGGTCGGGGTGTCGATGTCGGCGACGGTGACCGGCCGCCCGTCGATGACGAAGCCGCCCTGGATCATCCGGTTGTGGCTGATGAACTGCCGCGCGAACTCAGCGACCGCGGGGCCGGGCCAGGCCACCCAGCCGGTGTCCTCGAGGAAGCGGCGGCTGCCCTCGCGTTCGAGCAGGGCCTCGCGGTTGTGGAGCTGGAGGATGAACTGGAGGCGCTGGCGGGCCGTCTTCAGCGGGTCGAGCAGCTGGAAGATCCGCTTGGACAACCCGGCCGGGACCGAGGTCCGCGACAGCACGACGTCGGCCAGCGTCGCGGCGGCGTCGGCCAGGCGGGCGACCGGCAGCCCAGCCGGCGACAGCAGGTGGATGTCGACCGGCGATCCCCAGGTGATCAAGCTGGTGATGCCCTCGCCGCGGCGGAACGCGCAGGACTGGTAGCAGAACATGCCGCCCTGGGAGTAGCCCGCCAGGTGGACGTCGGAGCCGGTGGCGCGCACGACCCGGTCGATCGCGTCCCCGACGGCCAGGACGTGGTCGGCGAGGTCGCGCTCGAGGCCGCCCTCCTCCCGCTCGGGGGCGCCGAAGTCGACCACCCACGGGTCGATGCCCATCTCGCTCAGCGCGGCCACCCCGCTGGTGGCCGGGGCGACGTCGTAGACCTCTGCGGTCAGCATCAGCGGCGGGACCAGCAGCACGGGCGGGCGGCCCTGGCCGCCGAGCTCGGGGAAGTAGTGGCGCAGCCGGTAGACGGGGGTCCGCCCGACGACGTCGAACGGGCTGGGCTCGTCACCGGTCTCGAGACCGCCGAACCGGGCGACCTCGAGGGCGTTCTGGGCTGCCTGCCCCGCTCTGATCGCAGTCGAGATCAGGCGGTTCGGGCTCACGTCCACCATCTCGGCTCCACCATGGATACCAACGGTAACGGATGGGTGGTGCCGCGCGCTCGTCGGTCGCTACAGCAGCCCGCGGCTCCGCGCGATCGCCGCCGCCTCACCGCGGGTCCGCGCGTGCAGCTTGGTGATCGCGTCGGACAGGTAGTTGCGCACCGTCCCCTCGGCGAGGTGCAGCCGGGCGGCGATGTCGGCGTTCGGCAGACCGCCCTCGGCCAGCCTGAGCACGTCGCGCTCCCGCTCGGTCAGCGCGACGGGGGCGTCCCAGGCCATCAGCGCCAGCTCGGGCTCGATCACCCGTCCGCCGTCGCGGACGGTCCGCAGCGCCTGCACGAGGTCGGCGACCGGTGCCGCCTTCAGCACGTACCCGGCCACGCCGGCGTCGAGCGCGCGTCGGAGGTAGCCGGGCCGGGCGAAGGTCGTGACGATGACCACGCGGACCGCCAGCCCCCCCGCGGCGACGGCCTCGGCGAGCTCGAGCCCGGACATGCCAGGCATCTCGATGTCGGTCAGCAGCACGTCGGGCCGGTGGTGGCGCACGGCCTCGAGCGCGCTGGCGCCGTCGTGGCAGCCCGCGACGACCTCGACGTCGGGTTGGAGGTCGAGGAGCTGGCCGAACGCGTCACGGATCATCTGCTCGTCCTCGGCGAGCACGACGCGGACGGGGCGGGTCATCCGGGCACGGTGACGGTCAGGTGGGTGCCGCCACCGGCCCGGCCAACGGAGGGCAACCGCGCGGCCGCGCCGACGCGCAGGCGGGCGCTGCGGGCGGCGGCGCGCTCCACGTGACCGCCGACCGCGGTGATGCGCTCGCGCATGCCGCGAAGGCCGTTGCCCTCGACCGCGCCGAGGCTCCCGCGGCCGTCGTCGACGACGTGGAGGTGCCAGGCGCCGTCGTGGTGCTCCACGCGGATCTCGCAGCGGCGGGCCTCGGCGTGGCGGACGACGTTGGTGACGGCCTCCCGCAGCGCCAGCGCGAGGGACCGCTCGACCATCCGGGTCGGGGACGTCCTGTCCGGCGCCCCGGACATCGACGGCGACGCCGGCGGCGCTCAGGGTCCGCTGGGCGGTCTCGAGCTCGTCGGCCAGGGTCACCGCGTTGAGCCCGCTGACCGCGGCGCGCAGCTGGGCGAGGGCCTGGCGGGCGGTCCCCTCGAGCTGGGCGGCCTCGGCACCGGCGCGGTCGGGGTCGGCGGCGAGGAGGGACTGGACCAGCTGGGCGCGGACGACCAGGCCGGTCAGGCTGTGCCCGAGCAGGTCGTGCAGGTCGCGGGCGATCCGCTCGCGCTCCGCGGCGGCGCTGAGGGCCTCGATGCGGGCGTTCTCGATGCGGAGCCGCTCGGCCTCGCGCTCGCGCTCCGCCTCGCCGATGGTCTGCCAGCCGATGATCCAGATGAACGCGAGGGACGGCAGGACGCCGTAGATCCGGTAGGGCCACGGCACGACGCTGACCAGGGTCGCGACGACCAGCAGGCCGGTCTGGACGACCATCCAGCGGAGGGCACCCCGTCGGGGCCGCGCCGAGGTCCCCATCGCCGCTGCGTAGACGAAGAACACCGACGCGCCGACGTTGAACGGCGTGCCGAGGAGCCCGAGGAGCGGCGTGACCCGGGTGGCCCGCCAGCGCACGTCGGTGTCGGGGTGGTAGCTGAGGACGAAGAGGGGCAGGAACGCCAGGGCGAGCGCGACGGCGAAGGCGTACTCGACCCAGCGGGACTCCGGGTTGAACGCGAGCTGCCACCCCATGTTCGCGACGTACAGCAGGTGGACCAGGTGGGTGCGCGGGAACCAGCGCGGCAGCACCCCTCCCCCTCCACCGCGGGAGGGGGCGGGGGTGACGTCGTCGGGGTCCGGCGCGGTCATGTGGGTGCTCGACGGTACGCCATCGCGGCGAGGGTGCCGGCGACCGCCGTGAAGGCGACGAGGTAGGCCCAGTGCGCCATCGCCGCCTCACCGGTGAGCGCGGCCATGCCGAGCTGGGCCAGGTGGTAGGTGGGCAGCGCCGGGGCGAGGTCGGCGACGAACGTCGGCATGACCTCGAGCGGGAACCACAGCCCGCCGGCGATCGCCAGCGGGATGATCACCGCGTTCATGATCGCCGCCGCGGCCTGCGGGGCGGCGAGCACGCCGATCGCCAGGCCGACCAGCGCGAACGGCAGCGACCCGACGACGAGCGAGGCGACCAGCGCGACCCACTCCGCGGGCGTGACCTCGAGCACCCCGAACCCGGCGGCGGCACCGGTCATCGCGATGAGGATGCCGATGCTGAACGGCAGGGCGGCGAGCACCCGTGCGGCCAGGGTCACGGGGATCGGGACCGGTGACACCTTCTGGGCCTGGAACCACCCCCGGTCCCGCGCTTCGGCGAGCGCCAGCCCGGGGTTCATCATCACCGCGCCGATGACGCCGTAGCTGCCGAAGCGGGCCAGCATGACCGTGCCGGCCGGCAGGTCGCCGTCGCTCCCCTCCGCGCCGAACATGCTGACGAAGAGGGCGAAGAACCCGACCGGCATGAGCACGCTGAAGAACAGCGCGGCCGGTTCGCGGGCGATCTGCTTGAGCTCGTCGGCGACCTCGGTGCGCAGCAGGCGGAGGAGGGGCGGGCGGCGGCGGAGGACGTCGGTCGTGGTGGTCATCGGGAGACCTCGCTGGTGCGGGTGGTGCGGGTGGGGACGGGTGCGGGGGTGGGGCGCTGGGCGACGGCCATGACCGCCTCCTCGAGGCTGGCCCCCTCGACCCGCAGGTCGGTGGCGGAGGGGTCGGCGACGAGCAGGTCGCGGACCACCGCCTCGGGTTGGCGGGTCGTGATGCGGAGGAGGGGTGGGCGGCCGTCGGCGGCGGGTGCCGCGTCGGCGTGGAGGACGTCGGGGCGGCCGCGCACCTCCTCGAGCGGTGTGGCGGTGCGGAGCGAGATGCGCCGGTCCGGGAGCCGGTCGGACAGCGAGGCCGGGTCGGCGTCGGCCACGACGCGTCCGTCCGCGATGACCACGACGCGGTCCGCGACCGCGCCGGCCTCCTCGATCAGGTGGGTGGTCAGGAGGATGGCCATGCCGGTGTCGCGGCGTGCGGCGAGGTTCTGCCAGAACGCCTGGCGGGCCTCGGCGTCGAGGCCCTCGGTCGGCTCGTCGAGCACCAGCAGCGCGGGGTCGGTGACGAGGGCGCAGGCCAACTGCAGGCGGCGGCGCTGCCCGCCGGACAGCTTGGCCGACCGCCGGTGGGCGAGGTCGCTGAGCCCGACCTCGGCCAGGGACCCGGCGACCGCGTCGCGGGGTCGACCCGCCCGGACCGCCGCGCCGGTGACCAGCTCGCGGACCGTCAGGTGGCGGGGGAACGCCGTCTCCTGCAGCATCACGCCGAGGGCCAGGCGCGTGGGGGCGTCCCGGGGGTCGCCGCCGGCGACGCGGACGGTGCCGGTGTCGGGGGTGGCGAGGCCGGTCACGGTGCGGATGAACGTCGTCTTGCCGGCACCGTTCGGTCCGAGGAGGGCGACGCACTCGCCGGGCCGGACGTCGCGGTCGACGTCGACGATCGCGGGCGCCTCGGCACGCGGGTAGGTCAGGGTGACGGCCTGGGCCACCAGCGGCGCCGGCGGCGGGAGGTCGGGGGTGGTGGGCATGCCCCCACCGTGCGCCCGGCGCCGGTGCGGCGGTAGCGCCGTCCGTCACCGGTGTGAGGTGACAGGTGTCACGTGGTCCGCCGTCGCCCGCACGGGCGGCTGAGGCCGCCGGGTACGGTCGACCACATGGCCAACCGTCTCGCCACGAGCTCGAGCCCGTACCTCCGCCAGCACGCCGACAACCCGGTGGACTGGCGGGAGTGGGGTGACGACGCCTTCGCCGAGTGTCAAGGGCCAGTAGAACTTCCCCAGGGGCGGTCACGGGTTGTCCCCGCTGGTGGCCACCAGATCTCCCCGCTGGTGGCCACCAGAACCTCCCCGGTCAGGGTGTGGTGAGCGGGGTCACCCCCT